>DAITPG010000225.1:0-1059 GCA_036833715.1 Eubacteriaceae bacterium
AATTTATTGACACAAACATACCCGATCTTGATCACTTTTATTATAAGAATCTGATCATGTCTCTTATTTTTAATATCAATGTATTTAGAGATGCAAATATCGTACGTTTCTATCGCGAAGTCATGCATCAACGATCTCATCACTATTTGCTTCGTATGGGCATTGATGAAGTCTACCGTTTCTTATTGATCAGTTTTGATATCCGGTATGATGAAGACGAATATTATTATTTTACCTGCGCCGATTTGGGCGCGCGACATGAAATTTTGATTAATTTTATGGACGGCAATTTTCATAACATGGATGTCATAAAGCTGGTCAGGGTATTGCATAACAATACGTCCAAATTAATGGGAATTCAACAGGATGTGTTTGATGCGATGTTTGACAAAGCGGTTTCTATTTTAAATCAATATGATTTTTCCATGATCTCTATGTTGTAGTAAAAAATATTTTATTAATTTCCAACGTTAAATAAAAGGATCGCTTCAGTCAAGGATTGCTGCGATCCTTTCTTAAGTGTTGGAATAATAAAAATTCAACATTCAATCCCTGTGCGTAAAAAAGCTTTGGCCGCAGCTTAAAATTTCATTGATGCTTAATTTTTAGTGCTTTATAAATTTCGAGCGGCCTTGTTCGTGACAAAACCGCTCGATGCCTGATTGATGTTGTAAGCTTTAAAAAATTAAACGACTCCCAGAATGGCAAGACCTATAACTATCAATGAGGATATAAACAATACTCCACCCGTTACCGTAAAGGTGCGCGTATAACATTCCTTCAGCGTTGAACCTGTATATTCGAGAATACCGGCCACCCCGCCAGAGTGCGGCACGATGCACGATCCGCCTACGCAAACGGTGATCAATCGGGTAAGCACTTCCGGATTAATACCCATCGCAAGCCATGCTGATCCGAATGCGTTGATAATGATCTGAGCGGCAACCATTGCGGAGCCCGTGATCGCGGCAGTTAAGTTTCCGGCAATGAGTACTTGAAAGTACGGATGTCCGGGCAGATTCACAATCGCCGATACAAAGCTCTTAAATGCGGGCGTTG
>DAITPG010000225.1:1069-4529 GCA_036833715.1 Eubacteriaceae bacterium
TGAACGCCCTGGAAAAGAATCATCGCTTGGGCTGCGATGAGGGGATTGATGCAGGCCATACTGCCCTTCATAAGCGTAGCTTTCATGTTGGGCACTCTTTTAAGATTGAGCAGTGCGCAGATAACCGTCGAAACAGCCATAGCCAGGATGATTGCGTTTGACGAAGTCATTTTTTCGATTCCCGCAAATGCAAATATCCCTTTGGTAAGTCCCATGTATAAAATCAAAAGAATAATCATTGGCAATATGGCAACCCAAAATCCGGGCAGGTTCTTATCTTCCCTAGCTGCCGCATTCATCTGCGCCTCACTCAATTCATGTCCAAGACCCTGTCTATTTAATTTTTTGAGGCTCTTTTCCAGATAAAAATAGCCCAATGCAAATGCGACTACAAAGGCAACCAATCCGAGTACCGGAGCAGCGGTCGGCGAAGTCCCAAGCATTTGTGATGCGACAACATTGGACATGCCCGGACTGCCGGGGATAACGCCGACGGTCAGCATCCCCAAGTAAATCGCAGGCACCCATAACCGCCTGGGCGTATTGGTTTCTTTCGAAAAGATCAAACAGATCGGCCACAGTATAAAGATTACCGCATAAGCGCTGATGCCGCCGTAAATAAGCAGAGCGGTAACGCTTGACACTACGAGCAAAACTCTTTTCTTGCCGAAAACGTCAATCATTTTATAAGAGATCGTAGCAACCGAACCGGAAGCCGACATAAATTCGGCGTAAACCGTGCCCAGCAGAAATACAAGAAACCAGGGTTTAATAAAACTGATGAAACCGGGTATGTAATAATCATTCAAAAGCTCAAATAACCCGAATCCGTTGGTCAAGCCCGCGATCAACGCTCCGATGATCCCGCAGATGATTGGATTCCAACGTCTGAATGACAAGAAAGTAAGTGCTGCCAATGACAGCAAAACACCTATTATTCCCAACATTTTTTCATCCTCCTATGTTCTTTTTATAAACCGATCAATAAATTATCTGCTTAATAGCAAATAAATGTAAGAATTGATAATCCTTTGTGCGTCAATATCCGAAAAATCTTTGAGTATCGTTTTTTTCAATGCTTCGAAAGATTCATAAACATTGGTATCGTAACTTCTATTTTCCATATATATCCTCCTAATACTTTCCGTTAACGTGCACATACTCCAGCGCCGCACGCAAATTTTCAGGCTTTGCGTCGCTAAGATTCATCAGTATCATATCCACCGAAAAAATGTAATTTCCTCCGGGACCTAATTTATCGATGCATTCTTTAGCGTTATCGACACATTGCTGTACAGTGCCGTATCGCAAAATATTTGCTTTCAATCCACCGGCAATGGTCATCTTAGAACCGATTTTATTTTTAATCATTGCCAAATCGCCATGCTCAAACATGCCGATAACCTTGGCATCAGGCAGATCCTGCATGATATCCAAATACGGCTCCCATTGGTTTTCCATATAATATAAAATCGTATAGCCCCTTTTAACGGATAATTCTTCCACCATTTTCTTCATAAACGGAAAATAAAATTTTTCGAAATCTTTGGGCTTTAAAAATGTCGGCAGATGAAGCGGTGAAAATACAATCCCTTTTCTGTCTTCAGGAGTTTTATATGTACTGAAGGTGAGGTCAAATGTCCAATCCAAAAGACTTTCGGCACCTCTCAAAAAATCATTCGGTCTTCGTCTGATGTCCGAAGATACACCGACGAAGTCGCGAAGATAGTCCAAAATAATATCCGGTGTGACAAAACAAGTGGCCTTTGGAAGATTCGGTATTCCAAGTTCGGTTTCTATCCTTTGAGCAACCACACCGTTATATTTTTTAAATTCAGCCAGATCAGCAAAGCCTTTTTCCAATAATGCGGTCGTTTCTGCAGGATTTTCCGATAATTTCGGATATTTTCTGGGCAAAATATTGTTTGCGACAAAACGGTAAGGATCCTGCGCAAGTAATCCGTATTCGTCATCCTTCATCGTATGGCCTTTTCCGCCGACGATCTGCAGCCCTTCATCCGTGACTACATACAGCCCTTTGCCGAAATTATTCAGCACCTTGATAGGTATGATATTGCAAACGCCCATCAAAGCATCCACATAAAAATCATCGGTGAATTTTTTGATTGATTGAAAAAGATATTCAGGATCTTCTGTAAAAGCTTTTTTGATTCCGATATTTGCGTAATGCATCATCCAGGTATCCATATAGGGCAGTACAGGGATACGATCCGGAACTTTCTTGTCAACAGCCGATTGAATTCGGTTCAACTTCTCATTAAGTTTTTTTTGTAAGGATTCCGTCAAATTGATTACCTCCATTTTAGTTGTATTCTTTTTAGTACTATGCATATTTATACTATATAGTATTTATGATGATAATACTATATTGAATCAATGTTGTCAAGCTTAAATTTATAATTTTTCAAATGCTTTCAGATTTTTTAAACATTTCCTAAATAGTAATAGTCAAATATTAGGTATAATTACAATAGCATCGAGAAAAACAAAGCAGTCAAAATCCGCACCGAAAATATCAAGTATTTATTTTGCGTATGCCTTACAATAGCCGTGAAAGGAGGACGGAGGAATGAACGTCTTAAAAAATTTCAACGAAGCGATGGCCTACATCGAGCAAAACCTTACGGACGAGATCGATTTCGACCGCCTCGTGCGCATCGCGGGCTGCTCCCAATATCACTTCCGCAGAATGTTTTCGTTTCTCGCGCAAATGCCGCTGGGGGAATATATCCGCCGCAGAAAATTGACGCTGGCGGGCAGCCTTCTGCAGTCGGGCGGCCAAAAGGTGATCGACATCGCGCTGCAGCTGGGGTACGATTCGCCCGAGGCATTCGCCAAGGCCTTTCAGGCCATGCACGGCGTTGCCCCGTCCAAGGCCAAAACGGACGGCGTCTCACTCAAAAGCTTTCCGCCCATCGCCTTTCAACTCACCGTTACAGGAGGCACACAAATGGATTACCGAATCACAAAAAAAGAACCCTTCCGCATCGTCGGCTTCAAAAAACGCATTACGGTGCAAGTCCGCGGCGTCAATCCTCAGATGGACAGCATCGTGCAAAAGATGACTCCCGGGATCATTGCCGAGCTCAAAAGCCTGTGCGACACCGAGCCCAACGGCATGCTCAGCGTTTCGGCGGATTTTTCCGACCGCGCGGCGGAGTGTGCCGAGGTCGATCAATATATCGGCGTCGCTACCACAAAAAACGCGCCGCAGGGCTATGACACACTCGAGGCGCAGGCGTCGGATTGGGCGGTGTTTACCGTCGTCGGGCCGTTCCCCGAAGCCGTGCAAACCGCCTGGGCAGCCATTTTTGCCGAATGGCTCCCGTCCTCGGCATGGGAGCTCGCGCCCGGCCCCGAAATGCTTTGGCACGAAAGCCCCGATATGAGCGCGGCCGACCATACATGCGAGCTTTGGATCCCTGTCTGCAGGCTCGGC
>DAITPG010000226.1:0-4513 GCA_036833715.1 Eubacteriaceae bacterium
GTTTTCGTTAAACAGATAAAAAAGAACAAACCCGTAGTTCGTTAAAAACTATGGGATTGTCAGTAGCCTGAGAATACGTTTTTACGTATTCTCTTTTTTTGGCTTGTTCCGAAAGAACACTTATGATAGTATTTATGAATAAACATTCAGATCGGATCAACTATGGAATATAAGATTTTTAAGCAGCGCTCCGCAACAGTTCCCAATTTTGAATTTATAAAAATGATTACGGAGCAATTTGGATTATCTGCGCTTTCGGCGTCTTTTCTTATTAAAAAAGGATTTACAACGATCGGACAAATCGAAGAATATTTATTTCCCAAGGCAGAATATTTACATAATCCTCTTTTTTTTAAAGACATGCAAAAAGCCGTCGATCGGATTCGATCGGCCGTTTCAACCGATCAAAAAATCGTGATCTACGGAGATTACGATTGCGACGGCGTATGTGCTTCCGCAATTTTATATAAGGCATTGAGATCGTCAGGCGCGAAAAAGGTCGAATGTTACCTGCCCGACAGATTCAGCGACGGCTATGGGATGAATCCGCAAAGCGTCAAGAAAATCATTGACGCAGGCGCGCAGTTGATCATTACAGTTGACAACGGCATAACCGCAGTCAAAGAAATAGAATTGGCAGCCGCCAGTCATGTCGATGTCATTTTGACCGATCATCACAATTGCCCAAGTGACCTGCCCGGTGCATTTGCGGTTATCAATCCTAAAATCATCGATGAAACCTATCCTTATCCCGAAATCTGCGGCGCTTCCGTCGCTTTAAAACTCGCTATGGCACTTGGAATCGATCATCATGAGCTTCGAGAATTGATCAGTTTGGCAGCGATTGCTACCGTAGCCGATCTGGTGCCGTTGACGGGTGAAAACAGGACGATCACATCACTCGGGTTAAGGTACATGAAAGAAAACTGCAATTTAGGGGTACGGTATCTTGCGGAGATCGCATCCCTTCGCTTAAACGATATCACCTGCGGCAATGTCGCATTTCAGATTGCGCCGCGCATCAATGCGGCGGGGCGTTTATATTCAGCCGATTTGGCGTTTGAATTAATGATCACAGAAGATATTAAAAAAGCAAAAATCCTTGCCGATCAGCTCAATAAAGCCAACAACGAACGTAAGGAGATCGAAGAAACGATCGTTTGTAAGGCAGAAAAAATCGTTGAGGAGCAAAATCTTTTATGCGGGCAAAGCGTATTGTTTATCCGTTTGGAAGATGAAAACGAGGGCGTGATCGGGATTGCCGCCGGAAGGCTTTGCGAAAAATACAACCGTCCGGTGATTATTGCCTGCACCAAAGAAGGCATTTGTAAGGCTTCGGCCAGAAGCATTCCGGCATTTGATCTATATGATGCGCTTTCTCAGGGCAATGAATATTATATTAAATTTGGCGGTCATGCACAGGCTGCGGGTTTCAGCATCATCGAAGAGAATTTTATTCCTCTTTCAACAACCGTAAACGCTTATGCCGAAAAAATCAATATCAAATCATTGTTTTATAAGCGCTCCTATTACGATATAGAAGCGGCCAGCTCCCTGATCACAGAAAAGGCCGTCCGGGAAATTGAATTATTTGCGCCTTTCGGCATCAGAAATCCGCATCCCGTCTATAAACTCGAAAATGTCAGTCTTCGAAATTTAAGCAAAATCGGTTCGACAAAAGAGCATCTGCGCTGCAATGTATTGCATAAATCCTGTAATTTTATTGCGGTAGGTTTTTATAAGGGTTCGCTTGCCGATGAACCGGAAATCCTTGAAGGACGATTTGATCTGCTGTTTACGCCGTCGATCAATACGTTTAATAAAAAGAGCAGTATTCAGCTCGAAATTAAAGATATCGATCTGCATTACGAATGTTCTCATGATTATTATGTTAGCTTATATGAGCATTTCATGTATAACTACAGCATGCCCGATGGTTTTGATCCTTCGGATAAAATCGCCGTTTCCATTGAAACCGTTTTTGAAAGTTTTGATGATACGATCTTTATCGCTTACGGCAAGGACAGTTTAACGAGATTGACAAGATATGCATCTTTCAAAGGTGCCGGCATATCCTATCATTATGGGAACATAAATAAATTTGACCATGGAAGGGTCAATATCCTTGTAAATCCGCTGAAGGCTGGTTTTACTTTATTTGATATGCCTGTAATAGTGCTTGACAGACCGAGCTTTTTTGATTATGAAAAGCGCTTGTATGCAAACAACACTCGGGTTCGATTCCTCAAAAATGACAAATACTTGCCCGATATCCTAATTGACAGAGACTTTATCGCTTTTATCTATAAGAAATTGCGGGTCCTGCAAACCCTCGGGCAGGATATTGTTAAGTTTATCGCTTATTTAAACAGCGAAAGCGAGCGCGAGATCAATTATTTCAATCTGCGTATCGGGCTTGATATTATGAGCGAAATCGGAATTTTGGATTACGAAATTTTCGAAGAAAAGATCCATATTGAATTTCATAAAATATCTGAGCAAAAAGATATTAATCAATCGGAAATTATGATAAAATTAACGCGTGTTTTTACTTAAGAAAACTTTGGAGGTTTTTAAATGGACATAAAAAGCAAAATCAGAATCGTTGAAGATTTTCCTATTGACGGAATCAGTTTTAAAGATATAACTACGGTCCTACAGGATAAATACGCGCTGCAAAATGCCATTGACGGATTATGTTCTCTGGTTGAAGGGGATGTGGATGTTGTGGTCAGCCCTGAAGCGAGAGGGTTTATTTTTGGCACCGCGCTGGCTTACAAGCTCCACGCCGGGTTTGTTCCCGTAAGAAAACCGGGCAAACTGCCCTGCGAAACCGAGAAATTTGCTTACGAACTCGAGTATGGTAAAGATGAGCTTGAAATACATAAGGATGCCATTAAGCCCGGAGACAAAGTAATTATCGTAGACGATCTGCTTGCTACCGGCGGAACGCTGCACTCCTGCGCGCAGCTTGTGGAAAAACTCGGCGGAACCGTGACAAATATTATCACATTGATAGAATTAACGGAAATCGGCGGCAGAGAAAAATTAAGCAAGTATGTGACCAAATCCCTTGTGACTTATGAATACTAATATTTGACAAATCACCGAATGCAACGGATACCTCTTAACGGGGGTATTTTTTGTCTTAAGATGCATTGAAGCTGCTAAAAAAATGAAATCTGTTTAAACTAATAATACGAAATGAGGTATTAATGGAGAACAGAAAAACCAGAGAAAATCTTGTAAGAAAAATTATTGCCAGCGAGGAATCTCAAAAAAAACTGGAGGAGCTGGTGGATATTTTACTTGAAGAAAAATTTACGTTTAACTTTATGATCAATGAAGAAAAAAAAGAATCTTTCGGAGAACGCCTGTCAGATAAATTTGCGCATTTTACGGGCAGCTGGACATTTATATTTCTTTTTTTGGCGTTATTGATTTCATGGATATTGATCAACACCGTCATTTTGGATCGATCTTACGATCCGTTTCCGTTTATCTTGTTAAATTTAATCCTGTCCTGCATTTCCTCCATCCAAGCGCCTATCATTATGATGAGCCAAAACCGCCATGCCAAAAAAGAGCATATCCGAAGCGAAAATGAATACCGCATCAATCTTAAGGCCGAGGTAATGCTTGAAGATATCCATTTGATTTTGGAAGATATCAGACGACATCTTGAAAATGCGGACAAAGAATAAAAAAACAGCAGAAATTCTGCTGTTTTATATGAAAGGCAAAAAGGATTTAGTCAACCCTATAATCCTCATGCCCGATTTCCGATTTGTCCGGCATCACGATTGCCATGATGATATAGAGGATAACTCCGGGAAATATTGTCGTAAAAAATGTCAGCAATAAAAATATGATTCGTACGACCGTCACATCCATATTCATATATTGCGCCAAACCGCTGAGCACTCCGGATAAAACGCCGGTTTGTCTGTCTTTATATAATTTCTTCATTTTTTTCTCCGTTCTTTATTATGCCGCAATCATATCAGCGCACTATTAAGATACTATTATCGAACTATTAAAGCATAATTATAAATTTTTACCGTAAAATATCGAAAATTTTAATAAATCCTCTGTCTCAATTAAGTACAAATTTAAATTAACCAGCTTACAAATTATTGAGTTATTTTTGCGTAAAAATAAAATCACCAATCCTTAAACACCCTTTGTGAAATATCAATTTTGTGTTAAAATGGGCAATAGCGGAGGATTTATGGAAAAGCACACGATACAGATCAACAGTGAAATAGGCAGGCTTAAAAAGGTAATGCTCCATAGGCCGGCCTGGGAACTGGAGCGCATTACGCCGAAAGATTTAAACAATGTGCTTTTTGAAGATATACCATGGCTTAAGAAAATGCAGGATGAGCACGATGGTTTTGCGGATGCCTTAAAACAAAACGGAACACAGATCATCTATCTGGAGGACTGTCTTCAGGATATCCTCATCAATGTGGAAGCCAAAGAATTTATTATAAGCGATATACTTCAAAAT
>DAITPG010000227.1:0-4509 GCA_036833715.1 Eubacteriaceae bacterium
AATGTGTCGCCTTCGTAGACCTCATGGGCAACGATATCGATAATTGTCGGGTCAACAGTCATTGCGACATGTTGAGCACCAAAATAGGAACGTTGCATCTTAAGTTGTTTACCATAAGCGATAAAATAGCATTGATTTTTTGCGGGATTAAGTCCCTCGACGACCATTCGGAATAACGCATTTGAAATACTTGGACGAGTACAAACTTGGAGTACCGGTTGTTTACTCATATCGAGCGTATCTTGCAAAATCAGCCAAGCCGATTTAAGAGCGTTTTGCGGGCTGTAATTCGGCGGGAAGTGTAGATCGCCCGATTGTTGATATTTTTTTATCTGAAGCTCGACAACGTCGACAACCTCGTTTTTTACTTCTAATAGCTGATTCACTTTTGGCTTTTCTTGAGTAGTCATTATTCAATCTCCAATCTTAATTTCTTATTACGATCTTCGTATAACACTTTTCGTTTTAGCCATCTTTCATATTCTTCATCGTAGCCCGGTCCATCATCGACAGGCGGTTCTTCGACTAATTCATATGGCGGAGGTACAACAAGGCGAACTATTTGAGTGTCTATTATCATTAAATTAGTTATGCTTTCAGCATTATCCACCATAATGGGCATAGACACACCCCAGTGCTGCGACAGGGCTGATATAATTTCGATTCCGGCGTTGATTCGAGCAGCATTATTGGCGAAGCTAAACGGCACGAGATCGCCCACATCGGTCGGAATCATAACTTCGCAATCTTCTTTTACGCCGCCGTTGATCTGATCAATAAAGAGCCGGAAGTAAACACGTCCGAACTTGCTGTTGATGCGATCTGTAAGCAGATTTACCTTTGCTTTGATGAATAGCTCACAAAGATACATGCCGCGCTTAATCTCTTCGTATTCAGCCGCAAGGGCCTTTTCCTGCGCTTTAAGATCGTCGATACGGTTTCGCTGGCTTTCAGCTAATGCAAATTGCGCAAACTGTTTTTGTAGATCAGTAATTTCGCATTCTATCGCTTTGATCTCATCTGCCTTTTCGGAAATAAACTTGTCCAAATGGGATTCGTGTTCGTTGTTCCAGTTCTCATATTTCGTAAGTTCGTTATTGATCCGCTCATACTCCGGCGTTTTTTCAAAAGCCGTCTGCTCGGATAGCTCATCAATCTGCAGTTTGAGCGTATCGATTTTCTCGCTGACAAGCTTGAATTGAGCTTCTTTTTGATCCTGCTTTTCTTCAGATGACATGATCTCTCTTTTGAGCTTGTCTATCATTTCCTTAGAACATTCAACTTGTCCGCGGGCGTTGATTTTTTCAAGTTTCTCGCTTTTTGTTTTATTAAATTCCGCGCGAAGATTCTCGATCTGATCTGCAGGTAGGTCTTGTCGGCAAGTAGGGCACATTTCTTTCGTTGTGTCCCAAGTCTTTTTTTGCTCAAAAGCATAATCATCAATAAGTTTCTGCCGGCTTACTTCCATGAGTGTAAGTTCTTTGCTCTTATCCTTAATGATCATGCTGAGCATATTAAGGTCGGACTGAATCTCATTTTTTTCGGCGAGTGCGTTTTGATATTGGTTATTAAGTGCTGAGCGCAGCGTATTATTTTTTTCAAGATGCGCCGTCTTTGCTTCTGTCATTTGAAGCTGTAATTTTGCAATATTGTTTTGGTAAATCTGAATTTCAAGATCATCAGATGGATTGCGCGCTTCATTTTTTAATCTTTCGATTGCCGCTTGCTTTTCGGTGATATCGGTTGTAATTTTTGCTTGAGATAAGCCCGACAAATCAGGAATCGCTCTCGAAGCTTCGTCGATGCGTCCGGGGATGTCCTGAAGCTTTTTATTGATCTCGGAACCGCGGGCGGCCGCGATTTTACGATAATCGTCAACCGTATAAAAACGGTCGGTCGTGCCAGGGATAAGAAGATAAGTATTGAGATCATTGAGATTAGGATCATTCATGATCACATCGGCATCGGTTATATCGCCGCACATATCAAGCAGGATGCGCCGGCGCGCGTCCCATGAAATTGATTCAGAAAAATATGTAGGCATGGTGAGGATTTTTAAACGCTCGGCGTCGACACCTTGAGTGATCGCCGAAGCAAATTCGGCTTCCTTAGATGGCACGCCGTCAATATAGTAATCTGTCGTGTGCCCTGAAAATTCCTCGGTCGCAGAACCGCGCGTTTTTTTGTAGATTTCATGGTAGACTTTTCGGAAAGTCATGATTCGGCCATCGTCGAGCTGGAAGCTGGCTTCGACACTATGATCAAGATAATGCGCTTCACCGTCAGCCGTGCGGGTCTTGGGCGTGTAATTCTTCGCTCCGGTGGATGCCTTGTCAAAGAGAATCCACGTAAGGGCATTGAATACGGTAGTCTTCCCGGAAGCGTTTTGGCCATATATGGATGCGGAATGCCCGCCGAAATCATATTCGGCGGACTTTATCCCTTGAAAATTATTTAAAGTCAGTTTATGTAGTCTCAATTTAAAATCACTCCTTTACAAAATCTGATTTGAGTGCTAAAATAATCCTGTATTTGTTCAGTGTTTGCTCTCGTGTCGTTCCAGCGGCTCGGGAGCGTTTTTATTTACCGGTTCGAATATTGGAATCGCTTTAAGTCCATCCTCAAGAATGATTACCGATACCCCGGACTGGAATAGTCCATATGAGGTCCAGTCGCATTTCCCATCTTTATTCACTCTGTGATCACATTCCTGCGGGTGATGCCCTATATTTCCACACGCGCCGCATTTGAAGCCTGAATAATTTGCCTTCGCATGTTCATGAAAAGCGTCGTATGTATCGAATACTCCAATCAGACCCGTATCGTCAAGCGCAGGGAAGTTTGCTTCTTGATAGTAGTTCGGCCATGAATAATCTCGTTTCTTCTCAATCATGTCAACCACATCATCTAAAGGCATATTGAGTTTTTCAGCGTAATCCCTAAACATGGATTCCATCCACAAAATTTTGTCGTCAAACCTATGCGTACCGTCATGTTCTACGGTATTCCATCCCTTGTCGTTTCTGAACTTTTCAAGCAACTCTTGCAGCTTAACCATTTAGTGCCTCCGCTTCTTTCCTTGCCCTAATTGTGTCGACCGCCTCAAAAACGATTTCCTTATTTGGTACGTCGTTATATCCGGCAGCTATCCTTGCGTGCCTGACACAACGTTCAACGCATTCCGGCGTGGTATTATGTATTTTCCCTGTAGCCTTGTAAGCGCTCATAAATTTCAGAATTGAAGCTTCATTCTGATCACAATATTCAATCATTTCGACCAAATATCTAAATCCGGCATGAGCGTGTTTGAAGCCTTTGCTTTCGAGGTGCTCCGTGATTTCAGCTTTTGTCAGCATCGGGTTCCTCCCTTTCTTTGTATTTTGCACCCTGGCAGTACATGTAATTAGCCGTGGTTTCGTAGCTCTTCACTATAGTCCTGCCGCCTTCGTCGCAATAAGCGTTACCGTCTGCATCAAAAACACAGTGGCCGCAGTCCTCGCAGTAAACGTTTTTTTGTAGTGATCCCTCCTTTGCGTTTTTTCCGTCGCTGTACAGATAGTAAATGCGGCTTTGTTGTGTCTCAATAATCCTATCAAATGCTTCTTTGATCAACTTCGCTTCATGTTGCACTGAATCGTTGAGCTGCTGAGAATAATGTTCGGTCACAAAATCTCGCATTTTTTCGGCAAAGCTGACTTCCGATTCCACTTCCGCGACAATGTTTCTTTTAGCCCAGTCCGTCAATGTGCCGATCAGACGGGGTAAGAACTGTAATTTTGACATTAAATCTCTCCTTTCATATTTTTAGGGAATAACCTTACGAAGGCCGCCTCATAAAAAAGTATCAGCTACAACAAATCGTTTGATTAAAGGCGGCTTGAAATGGCTCGTTTTAAAATAATCATTCGGCCTTCGTAAAGACATTCTTTTTTTGCCCCGCCGCTTACCCCAAACGGCGGGACTTCAAAGGAGGTATTTAAAATGGGGACGGCAGACGACCACTCCGCCCCGCAGGACTGCCTTTTGATTGATGTTCGTTTTCGCTTTGGGAGTCTTAAACGATTTAATATTTGGTTAGGCAGCCCTGCATGGTGGAGTAGCTTGTCCGCTTAAGATTCGCCCAGTATATTCATCTGCCGGGCTTGCTCCTCAAAATACTCATCAGCAGCTTTAACATTGATATAAGCTTTAGAGCCTATCATGAAATGCGGTAGCTTTTTAGCGTCCTTTAAAGCTCTGAGCCTGTTTTTACCAATACCGCTATATGTTGCGTACTCATTGATTGACATGATGGGTTTTGTTATAATTGCTCCCTGCGTCATTCGCAAATCTCCTTACCTTTTTGAATATTTTGTGCTATAATAAATTTGTAAAATTTTAGGGAAAGGGGGATAGACGGTATGAAACATATATATGTAAATTCAAGCGACACCCAAAGCATTGGTTATGATGGATCAACGCTTGAGATTACATTTCATAGCGGAGGTACCTATCAGTATGCCGGCGTAC
>DAITPG010000228.1:0-4508 GCA_036833715.1 Eubacteriaceae bacterium
TAATACTCAAGCGGAGGCAGTTCTTTGGGCACATACCCTTTAATGAACTTTCGCAGATATCCCGCATGGGATAATCCGCTTGAACTGTTTAATTCTTAGGCGCAAATATTTTGTTTCACTGAGCATAAACTGAACGCGATGATTTCTTAATAGAATACTCCTTTTGTTTTGATATGAAAAAATCGCCGCCAATATTGACAGCGATAAATCAATTGTATTTTAGATTTTAGGGGTGTCCCCTAAAGACTTCGGATTTGGTGTTAGCCAAAAACCAGTGCTTGCTATGAATATCAGGACTTCCTGATAACTGTTTTATCAGATATTCTAATAATTTATTAAACAATTATGCGTTATTTGCAAATAAATATATTCGGCTACTTGAAGAGCGGAAACTAAACTGTTCGTACCGAACGAATTGCTGATACTGTCGGTATACCTGATTGATCATAATTCATTTCACAAATAACTCCGTATACATCTTGTACCATTTGTGGGGTAATTATATCCTGTGGCCTCCCTGAACAATATACTTTGCCATTTTCATCGATAACAACAATATGCTGAGCGTATCTGGCCGCCAGATTGATATCATGAAGCACTACGATTATATCGATGTCTTTTTGAAGAATAATTCTTTGCAGCAATTGACATAATTCCAATTGCTTTTGAAGATCGAGTGAATTTACGGGCTCATCCAATAATACCAGCTTTGGATTGCGAACCAAAGTTTGTGCTATAAATACCAATTTTTTTTGACCCCCGCTGAGTTCACCGAAGGAACGTGACGCGAGAGGAGCTATATGCAAAGATTCAAGCGTCTCCATAACAATATCCAAATCTTCATCGGATACTTTATGGCCAAGTTCGGGAAGTCGGCCAAGAATCACCATTTCCAGAACGGTCAACGTAGAAACATCGATATCCATCTGCGGAAGATATGAAAGCAATTTCACTTTGTTGTCGGTACTCATAGTTGTGATGCAATCATTTGCGTAAAAAATCTCTCCCTCATACTCAAGCAATCCAAAAACCGCTTTTAGCAATGTAGACTTTCCGGCTCCGTTCGGTCCAAGAATGACATTGAAGCCTTTGGAAAAAATCAGATTTAAATTTTCAAAAACACTGCATGAATCTTTGCTTTTTTTGTATGTAAAGTTTAAATCTTTAATTTTTAGCATTTACATACTCCTCATCCTGCGAAAAATAATCATCATAAAAAAAGGAATTCCAATAACCGAAGTTACCAAACCGATGGGTAAAATCACACCCGGAATTACAAGCTTGCTAATAACAAAAGCCAGCGACATTACAAATGCCCCAAACAGGCATGAAAGCGGCATAAAAAATCGCTGATCTTCTCCTACAAGCTGTCGGGCGATGTGTGGGGCAATAAGGCCTATGAAACCGATAGTGCCCACAAAACAGACTGCGACTGCCGACAGCAGTGAAGTAATCAATATCACCGTTCGGCGCAGTTTTGCGGTATCCACACCAATACTTCTGGCTTTTGTATCATCAAGCGTCATCGCCGTGAGTTTCCATGCGTTTTTAGTCAGGATCGCAAAACAAATCGCAAGCACTGCCAGTACGATGTAAAATTTATTCCATGTGGTTTTTAAAAGACTGCCGAAACTCCAAAACACCAAGCTTTGAAGCTTATCTTCATCTGCGATATATTGCAGGATCATAGTCAATGAATTAAACAAAAAATTGAGCGCTACTCCAAAAAGGATAATCGCAGTTTTTCCTATTTGCCTTTGTCTTGAAAATAGATAGATTGCACCGGCTACCAGCAACGAAAACGCAAATGCGTTTGCAGTCACAGCCAAGGTATCGGACACCTTAAAAAGATTTGCATTTAAAACAAGTCCCAAAGCCGCCCCGAAAGATGCGGCTGCAGAAATGCCAAGCGTAAAAGGACTGGCTATGGGATTGCGAAGGATTGTTTGTATCTCACATCCGCCTATCCCAAGAGATGCGCCGACAACGATGGCCATTAGCGCCATCGGCAGACGTATCTCTTTAATAATCATCGGATTATGGCCAGATCCATCATTAAAAAAAAGAACTTTTACTATTTCTTTTATCGCTATAGGGGATGAACCGATGGATATGTTAAGTATCAATAACATCATAACGCTGATGAAAAGAAAAGTTATTAATATCACTCGCTTCTTGATCATGGTGTCATAGAGTTTTCGATTCACACTTGGTTTATCTTTTATTTAAATCACTCCTTACATGTATGCGTTAATTTTTATATAAGGCAGGCGGTATAAAGGCCGCCTGCCGCCTGCTTTATTTTATTTCTTTATAACTTATAAACCAAGTAGAAATATCACTGTCGACCAGCATGAATTTATCAAAAAACTCATTTAAGACGGCTTCAGGATCAACATCCGAAAAATCTTCCGGATAAAAAAGTTTAGCCATTTTTAGGCAGGGATAAAAAGCATAAATAGAACGGCTGGTGGAATGCGCAAATTCATAGAGGTCTCCGTTCTTGATTGCCGTCAAATTACCCCATCCGTTTCTGTTTACTATATCAAAGGACGGAACCGTTTTATTTTTCTTAATACTGTCGAGCCATCCGTCGTTGATTCCGCTTACAATGATATAATCAGGGTCGGCTTCGATTACATATTCCGGATCCAGCGTGTTGCTGCTGCCGCTTCCGGATGCCGTATTCAAAAGCACGGCGTCGGCTATATTGGTGCCGCCGGCTATCAATATCGGGAGTCCCCAGCCTGATGCGCTTGTGGCAGTACTTCCGAACACTTCCGAATATCCCGACTTTTCATAATAGACTGTTGGTTTATCTGTTTTTTCTGAAAGATTTTTGGAAGCAATCAAATTATACTGGGTATCTTCGAAAATTTTTCCTAAGATTGTCAGTGTTTGCTGCACTGATTTGTCAAGCTTTTTACCCGGTACGTCTATAAGGATGATTTTTATACCGGCAGCTGTCAATTGTTCCTCTACCTCGAGCACGTATTTATGCGCCGACATAGCGGAGTTAACAATAAGTACATCCGGATCCATCGCAAGGATCATTTCAAGATCGAAAGGTGCATTATGATCAGATATCTGACCCAAATGAGTGGTATAATCGCCTACAACCGATGTATAAAGTTGGGCGTATTTTTGTATTCCGTCGCCGCCGTCCTGCCCCGATCCGACCAGCATATTGAATGCATCTTCTCCTTTGATCGGTATAATGTAATCAATAACGTCCATCGTGCTTATTGCATAAGAAGATACAGGCAGATCGATGGTAACGTTTCGGCCCTTGGCGTCAGTAACCGTTACAGAACCTGTAATTGCCTTTTTTTCGGGCATGGTATCTTTATCAAAAGTACTTAAGGTTTCTGTGGTTTCTTCTTCACTTTTTAATTCCGTGAATCCGTATTTTGCAGGGTCGGCACCTGCTGATTCCAATGAATTTGCTACAGCGCTCAAAATGCCGCTACTTGTAAGCGTGGCGCCAGCAACGACGTCGATATCTAATGACTGTTCATCAATGATCATTTGCGGAAGTTTTTCAATAGCAACCGATCCGATCCCTTCCGTTTCTTCGTTTTCTCCCACGGCTATATCGGCAATTTTTCCGTTTTCACCAATTTTTGTCGTCACAGTTATATCTCCGTGATAACCTGCCGCAGTACCAGAATAAGTGCCCGGTTCTGCAGATTTTGCGCATCCCGCAAAAGAACCGATCATCGCTGCAATTAATAGGATTGAAGCAAATTTTTTGAATTTTTCTTTCAACAGGTTTCAGTTTATTATATTAATTTTTTTTATACGTTCTGCCAATTCAGCCAAATATTTTTTGTTTTAAAATAATCTTTTACATTTCCGTTATCTGATATTTGTGTCAAAAATCTTTTAACCTCAATCTTTTCTTCATCCTTTAACTTATCTTCTTTTTCAAGCGATCCGATGTAATATTCGCTGGCATCTTCTAAATTTCTTATTACTTCTCTGTCCATATCCCTATATTCGATGCCCGGATAAATTCCGTTCATCCATAACCAGTTAAGGCTGCAATAGGTATTTCTTCCGTAATCAGGATGTTTGATGCATCGGCCCAGTTTGCAAGCGATTTCTTCAAGCAGCATTTCCTTTCTGCTGAGATGTCCGCTCATAAAACAATACTTTTTTGAAACCGAAACCAATTTTTCTAAATTTTTTCTGCTGTTTACGGCAGGAGTCATAATTGCGACCGCCAGATCAAATTTTTTAATCCAGTTATGACTGACCGGATCAACATCCTCCCATGATGTGTTTAAATAATCAACGTTCATAATACTTTCTTTTTGCTTATTTTCTTCTGCAAAGGAAATCATTTTTTCGGATATGTCCAGCCCGATAACGCTGCGCGCAATTTTTGAAAATTCCATCGCGTATTTACCTGTACCGCATCCTACATCAATCACATCAAATCCTTCGCAAAGCATACCTTTTCCCAAAAAGAACTCTATAAGGCTTTTTGTATGTTTTTCGGACTT
>DAITPG010000229.1:0-4503 GCA_036833715.1 Eubacteriaceae bacterium
CGCCGCGGTCGCGCAGCGCGGATATTTCCTTGGCGATCATGTCAGCCTCTTCGAGGTCGCGCATGGTCTGCATCAGGCGTATCTTATCGCCGATGCCCTGGTCGGTCCACAGATTTTTGCCTTTGCGCGACAGGTTGTTTTCGATCACGCGGTTGGCGGCCTTTAAGATCGTTTCAGTGCTGCGGTAGTTCTGCTCCAGCCGCACCACGCCCGCGGAAGGGTAGTCTTTTTCAAATTCGAGGATGTTGCGGATGTCCGCGCCGCGCCAGCCGTAGATGCTTTGGTCGTCGTCGCCGCATACGCAGATGTTTTTGTGCCGCTGCGCGATCAGCGAGGTGATCTGGTACTGCAGGCGGTTGGTGTCCTGATACTCGTCCACCAGCACATAACGGAAACGGTTTTGATAGTGCTTTAAAACCTCCGGCTTGGTATCAAACAGAATGAGGGTATTAAACAATAAATCGTCAAAATCCATCGCGTTGCTGTCTTTGAGCTTTTTCTGATAATGCGCGTAAATGGTGCCGATCTTCTCATAGCGGTAATCGTCGCCGTAGACATTCATAAACTCCTCGGGCGAAAGCGCGTTGTCCTTGGCCTTGGAAATCACGTCCTTGATAGCCGCGGGCTGAAAATCCCGTTCGGATATCTGCAGCTCCTCCAGACATTTCACGATCATGCTTTTTGCGTCCGATTCGTCATAGATCGTGTAATTGCGCGTAAAGCCGATGGCCTCCGCGTTCATGCGCAGTACGCGCGCGCACACGGAATGGAACGTGCCCATCCACATTTCCTCGATGTTTTCGATCCCGAAATTACGTATGCGCTCCCGCATTTCTCCGGCGGCCTTGTTCGTAAACGTCAGCGCCAGAATCTGATAGGGCTGCGTATCCGTCGTCGTTAAGATGTGCGCGATGCGGTGGATGATGGTGCGTGTCTTTCCGCTGCCCGCGCCGGCAAGGATGAGCAGGGGTCCTTCGGTATTTAAAACGGCTTTCTGCTGCATTTCGTTGAGTCCGCTCAGTAAGTTCATGCTTTGTCTCCTTCTTTCAGCGGCAAAAGGACGGTAATTTTTGTCCCTCTGCCTTTTTGGCTCTCCGCGCTGATTTCTCCTTTGTGCGCGTCGACGATCCATTTCGCGATCGACAGACCCAGTCCCGTGCCGCCTGCGCGGCGGCTCCTGGCTTTGTCCGTCCGGTAAAACCGCTTAAAAATGTTTTCGATGTCTTCTTTTGCAATGCCTATGCCTGTGTCCTGCACGACGATCTGGGCAAAGTTTTTATATTTGCCGGTGGTCAGGGTAACTGTCCCCCGGTTTTTACTGTAATGAATGGCGTTGTCCAATAAAATCACGAGCAGCTGCTCGATCTTGCCGCGGTCGCCGTAGGCGTAGATTTCGTCCTGCCCCGGCATGTAGGAAATACCCACATCCTTTTCGGCCGCCACGGGCTTGAGCTTCTGCACCGTATTGAAACAAACGGTGTGGATGGCTACCGGGCGCAGCTGAAGAACTTCCTGCTTTAAATCGGCCTTGGCCAAAAATAAAAGGTCGGCGATCATTTTTTCCATCCGCTGCGTTTCCTCGTAGGCATTGTTGATCCAAATCTCCTGCGAGCGGACGCTTTCATCTTTTGAATCCATCACGACATCCAGATTGGTGCGGATAATGGTAATGGGCGTGCGCAGCTCATGCGAGGCGTCCGCGATAAATTCCTTCTGGCTCTGGATGCTTTCCTGAATGGGGATGATGGACCGTCCCGCAATAAAATAACCGATGGCAAACGAAGCGCCGCCGCCCAGGAGGCAGGCGATGATCAGGGAATTGAGCAGCCGGTCCGAGATCGAATTTTTTTCGTTCATGTTGCTGATCGTCTGAATCAGCCGGATGTCGCCCGATTCCTGCGTATACACGGTGGTGCATACGCGCATGTTGATGCCTTCGTAATTATAGGTGTGAATATAATATCGTCCGTCCGCCTCGGAATAGACCTTGTCCGCCAGTGAATCGGTGGAAAATACGCTTTCGCGCATGGCCCGCAGGGCGTCGGAGGAGGTTTTGAAGTTGCTTTTAAAATAGATCATGCTGCCTTTATCGTCCCAGACGCTGTATGCGATCGAGGAGGACGACATCTTGTCGGCGAATATGGCGTATTCATCCATGAGCGCCTGATCGTCCCGCTTTTTCAGCTCCACAATGGGCAGATAGCGCTTGATCTGATAGGCGGCGTTGATGAGCTCGTTGTCCGTGGTGGAGATCACATTCAGGTTCACGTTTACGTATACAAAGATCGAAAAGACGAATAAAATCGAGACCAGCACGGCCGAGTTGGTGATGGTCAGCTTAAATCTTATTTTATTAAGCATTTGCGTCCTCTTTCAAAATATAGCCGAGCCCGCGCTGCGTGATGATCTTAACGCTTTCGCTTTTTTCAAGCTTTTTCCTCAGATAATGGATATAGATTTCCACGGTGTTTTCGTTGGCTTCGCTGTCAAAACCCCATACGGTATCCAAAAGATATTCCTTGGATATCACATTTCCGGCATTGCGTATAAGGATGTCAAGGATGTTGAGCTCCTTTGCGGTGAGCGTCTCCTCGGTTCCTCCGACGGCGATCACGGCGTTGTTGGTGTTGAGACTGATATCCCCGAATTCAAGCGTGCTGCCCGCAAACACATCCGGCCGTCTGCGCGCGAGCGCTTTTACGCGGGCGATCACTTCCATGCTCGAAAAGGGCTTGGTCATGTAATCGTCGGCGCCGTTTTCAAGCCCCAGGATTTTGTCATCGATGCTGTCCTTGGCGGTCAGCAGCAGAATGGGCGTGAAGATCTTTTTATTGCGCAGATTTCGTAGGACTTCCAGCCCGTCCATTTCGGGGAGCATGATATCCAGAATAATCACATCATAAATATTCTTTTCCGCCTGGATCAATGCCGATACGCCGTCATAAACCGCATCCGTCGGTATATTGTTTTTTTCAAGCATCCTGCACAGCGGCTGGGAAATGCCTTCTTCATCTTCGGCCAGCAATACGCGCATATCCGCACCTCCTATTTCAGCCTTATTTTAAAATCATGCTCGCAACGGGAATTAAAGAACCAAGCAAAGCTTGGCAAATCCGTTTTTTATTTGTCGCTTTTTAAGGGCTTACCGGTCAGACTGTATTTTCCTGTAAGCAGAAACTTCCGGGAGGGCTCAACCGATCCGTGCCCGAAATTTTGATATGCTAAGTCAAACGCATGCGTCCCGCCCGGGCCTCATGCCGATACTCCGAAGCCTCCGATATTGTGTCCTGTATCTATTATAGATGAAAAATAACCGTTTTTCAAAATAATATTCGCATTTGTTAAAAATTAAAGATATTTTTAAGGTTTCTTGGATATAATAGGGGAAACCAAAAAAAAAGCTTTACTTTCAGCAATTTGCGTGTATAATCTTTAAATAGGAGTGATGAATACGATGAATTGTCCACAATGCGGATACAAATTCTTGGGAAAAATCGGCAGACGTAAATATTTTTGCAGTAATTGTTGTTCCGAAATCTTTGTTTCCAACAACAAGTATAAAGTAATGAGTCTAAACGAAAAAGGAATACCGACCGTCATTCAGACAACTGCCGCTGCCAAAGAATAATCAATCAAAAAATAATATCAACCCAAAACGCGTTTGTGCACTGCATAAACGTGTTTTTTTATGCGGTTTTTTCGTCCTAATTATTGAGGTTCCGTCCATAATTCCGTACGGGATAACATTTCGTATTGCACACTCGGCACCCTTTTTCCGCTTTCCGTTCCTCCGCTTGCCAAAGGCAGGGAAGAGTTTTCGTCCGTCAGTCCGTAACGATCAGCGCGCGGTCCTCAAATTTCGCGATCAACACATGGTCGTAGATGCTGCTTAAAAAAGCATGCGCCGTCAGCCCGTCGGCATAATCCTTAAACAGGCCGAAAACCGCGGAACCGCTTCCGCTCATGCCCGCCGCGACGGGATCATACGCATACATGGCGTTTTTGATGTTTTGTATCTCGTCCGTAATGGTGGAAACGTAATTCTCAAACACATTTACCATGCCCTTTTGCACGCTTTCGGTATTGCCGCTGCGCAGGCCGAACAGCATTTCGTCAAAGTCGGGACGCACATGAATGTTTTTATTGTCCAAAAGCGCATAAGCCCGGGTGGTGTCGATATGGATATCCGGCTTCACGATCACCGCCGTGCAGTCAAAACGGTCATCCAAGGGTGTAATAATGTCACCGATGCCCTCGCACAGCGCGCATCCGCCCCGTATCATAAAGGGGATGTCCGCGCCCGCTTCCTTTGAGAACGCCGCAAGCTCGTCATCCGTGTAGCCCAGTTCGTAAAGCTCGTTGAAAGCCGCCATGGCCGCCGCGCCGTCCGCGCTTCCGCCGCCGAGTCCGGCTCCCATGGGGATGTTTTTCTGCAGCGTGACTTTCAGGCCCGCATGGTCTGCTTTCGCTTTTGCCCGCATCAGCTCGATGCATTTATGTATG
>DAITPG010000230.1:0-4502 GCA_036833715.1 Eubacteriaceae bacterium
CGATACCGATATTTCGCAGCAGAAAGTAGCTTCGATGCTTATCTATAATGAAGGAGCCAATACCTTGACGGTTTCACTTCAAGTTAGCCCGACGACAACTCCGGGGGATTATATCGATGATCCGGATTATACGCTGCATGCAATCGCAGGCAATACCAATGAAATATTGGTAATATCTAAATTCGCACATTACGCAAGGCTGCAGTATGTGGCCACAACTGCCACGTTCAGCGCGTATTACAATGCTCAGGCATAAAAAATTCACGGGCGGCATAGCCGTCCGTACATAAATTAACGGAGATTTATAATGGACGCAAGTGTCAGTTTATGTATGATTGTCAAAAATGAAGAAAAATATATTAAGCGCTGTTTGGCAAGCGTAAAAGATATCGTCAATGAGATGATTATCGTTGATACGGGCTCAACAGACGAAACGATATCCATAGCTAAATCTTTCAAAGCGGAAATATTCCATTACGATTGGAATGACAGCTTTAGTGACGCGCGCAATTTTTCAATTCAAAAGGCTAATTGTGAGTGGGTATTAATTATGGATGCTGACGAAGAATTTGAAAAGGAAGACAAGGTTTTATTTTTAGATTATGTACGCACATCGAAAGCGCATGGCTGCCATTTTAGAGTGAATAACTATATAGGAAATAGCGTAGGACCCGATTATACGGTTCACAATGCTTTCAGACTTCTGAGGAATAATAAAGAGTATGAGTTTAAAGGGGATATACATGAACAAATCACAAGAATGGACGGTCAGCCGATCGATACGGGATTATTCGATTTGCAAAATATCCGGCTGCATCATTACGGATATTTGAATGAAGTCGTCAAAGAAAAAAACAAGCGTAAGAGAAGTAAGCCTATATTAATAAAGGAACTCGAAAAAAATCCCGAGGACTCATTTACATTGTTTAATTTGGGCAATGAATTTTTGGCCGAAGGTAATTATGGGGAAGCGCTGGAGCTTTATACCAAAGCATTTAAAACCATGGATATCAATAAAGCGTACGCTCCTCATCTGATATACAGGCGATCCATGTGCCTTTATGTTTTAAAGCGATATGATGAGTGTGAATCTGTTATAAATGAAGGACTGTCGGTCTATCCATTATGCACCGATTTTGTTTATTTGAAAGGCTGCCTATTCAAAGATCAAAACAGATACACAATGGCAATCGATAATTTTGTGCAATGCATTAACATGGGCGACGCACCGAGCACATTAAAATTCACGGACTTTTGCTCAACTGTAAAACCTCTTCTCACGCTGGGTGAAATGTATTGCAAGCTTCAGGATTATGGCAGGGCTTTGGATTGTTATACAAAATTATTGAATTCGGATCCTTCCGTCCGTCAATATCTTTACAATATAGCAGATATCTTATATAAAAAAAATAAAGACAAAAACACTATGATCCAGCAGTTGTCCGGTTATTTTTCATCTATGGATTATGTTCCCAATTTGATTGTGTTTACGGATATACTCATTAAACTTCAATTATATGATGCGGCTCAATCCTTTATCGATAAAATGAATACCCTCGACGGTTATGATATGGATAAGAAGTATTTACAGGGCCTTATTTGCTTCTATCGATGCGATTATCAAAAGTCAAAAGATTTTTTAAATACCGTTTTGATCAGACCTAAAAAAAAGTCAATGATCTTACCCGCAATTTTTTCGGAAACCGCCCAATATCTTTGTTTGATCGAGATGCTGCTTCAAAAGAAAGACCTCACAAAAGCAGCAAGGGAACTTAGTTTAAACAGCGATGAAATCACTTCGGCGGTCTATGAACAATGCGTACACATACTAAACGGCGAAGAACCGGCGGATATTAGCGGCTTTGATGTTTCGGTTGTTTTGGCGACCTTGTCATCTCTGTTTGATAAATTGCTGAAGGTCAAAGAATTTCAGCTGTTTGAAAAGCTGCTGAATATTTATAATTTTATAGACAGTAAAAATATTCTTATTCATCTGGCTCAAACGTATGATCATAACGATTACGGAAAACTCGCAGGCGAGCAGGTATTGCGCTCGATCAAAGAATTGAATTACATCGATCCCGATGGAATTGAGATTTTATATCGCAACCTACATCTGATTACGTTTTAAAGGGATCGGCGCAGCTGTTATTTATATGTTATCGGTAACAACAAAACTATTCGCTTATCGCCGCTGACCGAGGAAAAAGTTATTTTTCATGAATACTTAATCAAAATACATGTGATATAATAACAGAACTTGATTTTACAGATATTACCATATGGTCAATGTATTATGCAGGCTGATTTTTTTATATATGGTAAAATTATTTATTACATCGGGGTATTTATGATCAATTATAAACCATTCTATCGTACGCTGGCTGAAAAAAAAATCACGGAATATCAATTGATTTTCAAACATGGCTTTTCATCAAATATTTTGCATAGGATGAAGCACGGTAAACCAATTACGACCGCAACGTTGGATACACTGTGTTTTATTCTCAATTGCAAAGTAGACGATATTATCGAGTATCAAAATGAGGAAGCGCGCTAGTATATATGTAAGATAAATGAAAGAGCACATGCTCTTTTTTATTTGCTTTCCGTAAAATATTTTAATCCTTTCCGATTAAGATTTTATTTGTTGGCGTATTTGTTATAATAGAATAAAAAACATATATTATGGAGGTCGAGATGAAAAATATTGCGGTTTTGACCAGCGGCGGAGATTCGCCCGGAATGAACGCGGCTGTACGCGCGGTTGTGCGAACTGCCATATACAATGAAATGAATATTTTCGGCGTTTACTACGGTTACAAAGGTTTAATCGATAATCAGATAGAAAAATTAAATGTATATTCCGTTGCCGATAAAATGCAGACCGGCGGCACGTTTATTTATACTTCCAGGGAAGAACGAATGAAAACC
This sequence comes from Eubacteriaceae bacterium, assembly GCA_036833715.1. Classification (GTDB taxonomy): domain Bacteria; phylum Bacillota; class Clostridia; order Eubacteriales; family Anaerofustaceae; genus JBGMEA01. The sequence goes on from DAITPG010000230.1 coordinate 2,935, forward strand.
GAAGAAGGACTTATGCTGGCCGCTAAAAATTTAAACGAAAGAGGAATCGAAGGCCTGATCGTGATCGGCGGAGACGGTTCGTACAGAGGAGCCAAGGAACTGTCGAGGTACGGGATCAAGGTGGTCGTTATGCCTGGCACCATCGACAATGACGTAACCTGTACGGATTATTCCATCGGATTTGATACGGCGCTCAATACGGCTGTGGATGCCATTACTAAAATAAGGGACACAACCAACTCCCATAACCGCGTCAATGTGGTGCAGGTGATGGGACGGGCTTGCGGTAACATTGCTTTATATTCGGGGCTTGCGGGAGGCGCGGAGGCAATCGTTGTTCCCGAAGTCAAGTATGACACCGATGCGATCTGCAAAAAAATGCTCGCCGGGAAGGAAAGAGGAAAGCTGCACAGTATCATTGTTTTTGCAGAGGGCGCAGGGGATTTAAACACTTTCTGCAAAGAGATTGAAGAGAAATCTCAGGTGATCACCCGCACAACAACTTTGGGTTATATCCAGCGCGGGGGCAGCCCCACTGCTTTTGACCGTATACTGGCAAGCCATATGGGATCGCTGGCAGTGGAAGTTTTAAGTAAGGACAGAACCAACAGAGCGATCTGCATCAGAAATAATCAATATGTCGATATGGATATCGATGAAGCTTTGGCAATCAAATATGTATTTAATTCGGAAGTTTATCGAATTGCAATGGAATTGTCCATTTAGATATAACGCCAGCCAGAAATCGGATAAATTATAAAGAACGGAGACGATATGAAAAAAACGAAGATCGTTTGCACATTGGGTCCGGGTTCGGATGAGTATGAAATATTGGAAGAGATCATTGCTTCCGGCATGGATGTCGCCAGACTCAATTTTTCTCACGGCAATCATGAAGAACACCAAAGACGCATCGATACCGTAAAATCGATCAGCAAAAAACTCAATAAAAACGTCGCTGTTTTGATCGATACCAAGGGCCCGGAGATCCGTCTGAAGCAATTTGAAAATGGATCGGTTTTGCTCAACGAAGGGGATAGCTTCATCTTAAGCTGTGAAGAAGTTATCGGAACGCAGCAGCGTGTATCCTTGACCTATCCGGAGCTTTACAAAGAAATAGAAATAGGCACCAAGATATTGATCGATGACGGCCTTGTTGAAATGAAAGTCACCGATATCAAAGGCAAAGAGATCCACTGCGTACTTGAGAACAGCGGAGAATTGAAGAACAATAAAAGTATCAATATCCCGGATACGCACATCATGCTGCCTTCGCTGACTCAACGGGATATCGATGATATCGTGTTCGGTATCAAAAACGATGTCGATTTTGTGGCGGCATCTTTTATCCGAAACGCCGATGATGTCCTTCAAATCAGAAAAGTTCTGGAGGAAAACGGCGGATCGACCATAAAAATCATATCAAAGATCGAAAACCGTTCGGGCGTCAATCATGTGGATGAAATACTGGAAGTAAGCGACGGGATCATGGTTGCCCGGGGCGATCTGGGTGTGGAAATACCGGCGGAAGAAGTGCCTATCGTTCAAAAACAAATCATTCGCAAATG
>DAITPG010000231.1:0-4493 GCA_036833715.1 Eubacteriaceae bacterium
TTGTTATCTTCCTCAATAAAAAAAGCTGCTGACTTACTTTGTCAGCAGCCTGAGAGCCGTTTGCTCTTTTTTTGTAACTAATCTACCAGCTGCTTCCTCCCCCGCCACCAAAACCGCCGCCGGAAAAACCGCCGCCGCCCGAAAAGCCTCCGCCGCGCGAACCTGAGCTTTGCGGTACGGATGCCATGGAGGTTTGCATGGTGCCCATGGAATTCATGAGTCGAGAAGTCATAAAAGCGTAGCTCATCGGACCCTGATGTCTGCTAGAGGTATACCAGTTGGCAGGCTCGATGGCAATCGATTCAAATTTTTTGATCCAAACATTCGTAACGCCCAGCACATAGGCATACGGAAGGATATTAAAGTAGTAGGATGGATTTTCATGAACAAGCATTTCCAGTTTTTCTTTTTCAGCCTTTTGAATGAAATTCTTAAGGCCCATTATTTTTCCGAGCAGTTCGGCGCCTCTTTGCGTGCGCTTACTCATAAATCCGCCGATCAGGATGATGCCGACTGATGAGAGGATGCTTATTAAGAAAGGAATCACGAATTCAGGGTCTGCCGCAACCGCAACCATGAGCCAATAAATGGCCGGGATACCCGCAAACAGGACCAATCCGATAATTCCTTTGAGCGTACCGGCAAATTTTTTAGCTACATTGGCTTTTTGAATGGCGCTGTAATACATGCCGCCGCCAAGAAAGATACAAAAACCGCCTGGGATACATGATGTTATCAGCGCTGTCATTGAATCATACCAAATTTCGTTGAGGGACACCCATGAATTGACGATGAACAATACCGCAGATAAAAACATCAGTAAGTACTTGATCGATTCGGACTTTGATTCGAATATTTTTCTTTCGTTTGAAGCATTGAAATGATCCGTAACCGCTTCCTTCGCCGAAGCCAATGTTTTATAAAAAACATTTTGGAGGTCTTTGGTATTGGTTGTACTATTATAACGGAATAAACCGTTAAATACGGTCGTTTCAAAATTTTTAGCACTCGGGGGCAATTCTTGAAGCTTGATTAAATTAATTGACTTGTCATCCAGCTCTTCGATGCGCAGATACCCTTTATCCGCCCAATAGGTTATCAGGGATATGATGTCATTATTATCCGCGGTTCCGTCGATGATGTAGCCGAGTTCAGCCGGAGTCATTCCTTCGGGAGGATAAAATTCCACCGTAGTAAAATATTTGGTATCCCTGCCGTAAAGGAAAAATAAAATAATGCTGATGATCAATACAATCAAAGAAACCGCGCCCAAAATATAGGCTGTCATATTGGTGGGAATATCAAAATAATCATCCGGAAGCTGAATTTTGAGTGTAACGCCTTCAAAATTCGATAACCCGCCATTTAATGATCCCGTTATGGTTTCTCCGTCGATCGTATAGCTGACTTTATCTTCTTCCAAAGATTCATAATAACCCGCAGTAAACTTGACCAGCTTGCTGTTGAATTCTTTCGGCATGGTAATTTTAAAGTTGGCCTTGCTGATTGTTGTATCCCATTGCGTACCGATCAAATTGAGATATACGCTGTCATATTCGCTGATCTTATCATCTCCGAAATTCATGGTATAGCTGATGATATATTTTTGGGTGCCTGTCACATAGACGTCGGCATCCCCAATTTTGATTTGAAGATCATCTCCGCTTTTTGATGTCGAAAACTCATAGCCGTCAACCGATATATGATTGATCTTAATCCTGTATTCTCTTGTCACGTCCTCACCGTCAATATTTTGAGTGACTGTGCCCTGCACAGGAATCGAGCGTATAATGCCATGTCTGGATTCACTGAAATCTACAGTGATCTCTTCGGTCACATCCATAGTATTATTTTTATTAACTAAGACATTTACGTCATATCGGCTGATCGTAAACGCTTCCTGTGCTTGAACGGACGAAGGAAAAAGCATTAACAGCAAAATAGAAACCGCCGCAAGCGCCGCCAGTTTTTTCATAGTTCCCTCCTACGCATGTATTTCCAACTATTAAAAGGCAGTTGAACTGCCTTTAAAATTCGACTTTTACGTTCTCTCTCTGCGAAGCGTCGGATACTTCAAACATCGGCTTCTTTTCGAAGTTGAACATCGATGCGATGATGGAGGTCGGAATCGTTTCGCGTTTGGTATTGAATTCTTTGACGACTGCATTGTAATATTTTCTGGAATTTGCGATTTCATCTTCGGTGCGCTTAAGCTGGTCCTGCAGCTCGAGGAAATTGGTATTCGCTTTTAATTCGGGATAAGCTTCCGCCAAAGCGAAAATAGATTTCAAAGCGCCGCTGATCGCATTTTCGTTTTGCATTCTGTCTTCGACGCTTCCCGCGTTCATGGCAGCGTTTCGCGCCTGCACCACTTTTTCGAAGGTTTCGGACTCATGCGCCGCATACCCTTTGACGGTGCTCACAAGGTTCGGAATTAAATCATATCTTTTCTTTAAATAGACATCCATTGTTGAAAAAGCTTCTTCAATACTGTTTTTCAAACGAACGAAACCGTTATATGCTCCCACAAACCACAGAAGTATAAGTATGATTACTACTGCACCTATTATAAAACCCATTTTAATCCTCCGTATTCATTTATTGTTTGTATTATACCATAAACTGTAAATATGTCGATAAGATTTATTAAATAAATACGCTTGTTTATAGCTATCCTATATATATTTAATTCTGATGTAATTATGGGTATAGTCAGAATAGTAATGGTAAAAATAGATCAGAAAAATCTATGGAGGTAACTATGAGTCAAAATAAAAACAGACAGCAAAACAACGCACAATCGGACAGCCAATTATGGAGCGGTGCCGCACAATCATCTTCTCAGTCCGCTAAGATCGATTCGGCTTATCAATCGGGCATGATGTCCTCGGGCGGCCAGTCATCGGATTCAAGACAGTCCTATCAGTCTTCGCAGATGTCCGGCATAAGCAATTCCAGCCAAAGCTCCAAACAAGCCAACCAAAGCATTCAATGCGTAGTCAAACAATGCGCGTATCATTGCAACGACAAAAATTATTGTACGCTCGAACATGTTTTGATCGGCACGCATGAAATGAACCCGACTGATCCGCAATGCACCGACTGTCAATCCTTTAAACTGCATTAAACCCTTTAGCCTTCAGCGATGAAGGCTTTTTTTCATATGTCTTCAAAAACACGCGCAAAAGATATATAATATGGAAAACATATCTTGTGAGACGGAATCAATATGAGATTTTATTTATCGGAAGAAGCCGCCTATGCAATCCAGCAGCTCGAAGCAAACGGCTATGAAGCATTTGCAGTCGGTGGATGCGTGCGTGACGGCCTAATGGGCATAAGTCCCAAAGATTGGGATATTGCCACTAATGCGCTGCCTCAGCAGATCATTCAATGTTTTCAACAGAATAGGGTAATAGAAACCGGATTGAAGCACGGCACGGTTACGGTTTCAATTCATCACGCGCCTATTGAAATAACAACCTATCGAATCGACGGTGAATATTCGGACGGACGCAGGCCGGACGATGTCCTCTTTGTGAATTCGATCATTAAGGATCTCAGCAGACGCGATTTTACGATGAACGCGATTGCCTATCATCCGGTTAATGGATTGATCGATCCATTTGGCGGAGAGAGTGATATTAAAGATAAAACAATACGCTGCGTCGGTAAAGCGGAAAATCGATTCATGGAAGATGCGCTGCGAATCATAAGAGCGCTGCGCTTTTCTTCGACCTTGAACTTTATAATCGAAGATGAAACCGCGAAAGCGCTTCATCCATGCAGAAGCCTGCTCAAAAACATTTCAGTGGAGCGTTTGGCAACCGAATTCAATAAGATGCTCATGGGGGAAAACATTGCAGACATACTTCTCGGATACAGCGATGTCATCGGGGTGTTTATACCGGAAATTTTGGATATGATTGGTTTGGATCAGCGTAATCCCCATCATCATTTGGACGTATGGCAGCATACGGTGGAAGCAATTAAAAATTCACCGCAAGATTTCATTACAAGATTGGTAATGTTTTTTCACGATATCGGCAAACCTTCTAAATTTTTTATCGATGCCAAAGGAATCGGGCATTTTTATAACCATCCTCAAAAAAGCGCCGAAATTGCAGAAAGAGTTTTGCTGCGGCTGAAGTATGATAAATACACGTTGAGCCAAGTAAAATTACTGGTGCGGTATCACGATCAAACTATACCTCCAAATGAAAGTAAAGTCAAAAAATGGCTGAACATCCTCGGCGATACGCTGTTTGCGAAGCTGCTTGATATTAAACGAGCGGATGCAAGCGCGCAAAGCCCCAATTATCGCAGTGCAAGCATGTCTCATATCGACAAGCTGGATAAGATTTACCAAACCATCACTCGAGAAAACCAATGCTATCAAATCAAAGACCTTGCATTGAGCGGAGCGGATTTAATTGATGTTGGTATACCCGAAGGCCCTCTTATCGGTGAAATTCTGGAGCAGTTGCTAACGG
>DAITPG010000232.1:0-4444 GCA_036833715.1 Eubacteriaceae bacterium
GATGCGATTTGCTTTCCGGCAATGATTCCGAGGCTACGGTAAGCGCCAGAGAACCCAAAAACGCAAGCTGAACGCCGTGAAGGATCCTCATTACGATGAACATTTCAACCGTCGGAAAAAAGGCATAACCGAGATTGATAAAAATATTGCTGGAATATACGACGATCATCAGTCTTTTTTTGTTGAGCAGCGTGATCGCGGGTCCCGAGACGGGGCGCATAGCAAAAGCGACGCCGAAATAAAGTCCTGCTACCAAACCCGTCAATACCGCGCCGGTGCCCAAAAATTTCATGTACGTGGAAACGTAGGTGTTTACTGAAAACTGTGCCATGCCCATGCAGACATTAGCAATCAGCACACATGTAAAACCCTTCGTCCAAATGGTAACTTTTTTCTTTGATTCATTTACAGTCAACGACTAATCCTCCTAATGAGATCAATTGAGATTTTGTCTAATAAAAAAAGCGGGTTCATCCGCATGAGCATTGAATAATGGCCGTTTTAAGTTGACTTTTTGGAATTTCAAAACCAAATATTCATTGGATAACCCTATTATAAATAAAATTGCATCTAAATGCAAGAAAAATCGTTGCATACGCAACTAATAAAATGTGACGGCAGAAATTCAATATTAAAATGGATTTCGGTCGAGTATATTAAATAAATGAATGTAGATACAATTATTTATCTTGAGAAGCGCGGTTTTTTTTTCGTTCACTTAAATGCCGCTAGTCTTAAAAAAAAATAAATAATTATAGATAAAAGTGATGTTACTTTAAAAAACTGAATTTAAATGCAAAAATTTATATATTTTACCTGAAATACTTGATTTTTCCGATTTTTTAGCGTAATATATTGATTAGTATCACATTAATATAATATTTTCCGGAAATATTAATATTCAACTTGACGCTGGCAGCAATGGATACAGGACTTGTGGCGGCGTTTTTTCGTTCGCCCAAAACTAGCCTGCTAATGAATTGGGAGATCAAGAGGATCATTATTCGCGCATCGCAAAAAGCGCGGATGGAAGGGAGTACTATGACTGAACTTAAAGAACAAAGAAATCAGCTTTACAAAGATCTTTGGGCGGGTAAACGTCCGCAGCGCGTACCCATCGCGGTAGGTGTAACCCAGGATTTTGCAATCGACTACTTGGGTTATTCCGCCAAACGCGATATGTATAATCCGAAGCTTACTTATGAAATGGCTGATAAAATGGCGCAATTATTTGAAGGGGATACGCTTCCCATGGCGCCGTTTTCACAAGCCGCAATTTATCGATATGTCAAGCAGGCTTTCATGGTGCCGGGGGATGACGGTTTTTTTCAGCATCCCAATATTGCGCCCATGGAATTTGCGGAATATCCGAAACTGATCGAGGATCCGTTTAAATTTATCATCGAAGACATTCAGCCCCGCGTTTTTGGCATTTTGAAAGACGATCCGGTTTACGGGCAGCTGAAGATTGCCATCGCACGCAATGTGGTCGCGTCAAAATATATGGGACTGGGCCCCAATCTTACCGATAAATATGAGCGCGTCGATGTGACGGCTTCTCCGATCATTTTATGGGCACCGTTTGATTTTATCGCCGACTACATCCGAAGCTTTTCAACCTTGCTGACCGATTTGCGAAGGAATCCGCAGTGGGTGATCGATGCCTGCGAAGCGGTGGCGGACTTTGAAATCAAACAGGTTGAAATGCTTGTGAAACCGAATCCCGATAAAATCACCATGATCTCGATGCCGCTTCACATGGCGCCCTATATGAAGCCCAAAGATTTCGAAAAATTTTACTGGCCCAGCTACAAACGAGTCATTGAAGCGTTTCAGGATCGAGGATTTGAAGTTTCCACCTATGCGGAAGAGGACTGGACGCCGCATTTGGAAGCATTCAACGATCTGTCTCGCAGATGCCTGGTGCAGTTTGAAAAGCCGCATCCCTCCGATGTTGTGGCCAAAGTAAGCACAAAGCATATCATTTCGACGATGTATCCATCCAATTTGATCAAGGACGGAACAAAGCAGCAATGCATCGATAAGGCGAAAGAATATCTGGATATCCTGATGCCCGGTGGCAATTACATATTCTCACCGCAAAAAACGCCTTTGCGCAAAAATGATATCAATGTAGAAAATATGCAGGCCGTTATCGAATTTGTGCGGGAATACGGCGTCTACAAAAAAGAAGCCGTTGTTTAATGAAAGGAGCTTAAAAAATGACAGAAAATTTTAATCCTGTTCTTACACGTGAACAATTGATCGAAAGATACCATATGTCCGAAGAAGACCAGATCGATCTTCTGGATATTTTTGAGGATATCGAAAAGGCTGTCTACAGACACCTTTCCTATCACTTATAAGAAAAAGGGGTGGAGAAAATGACAACGAATAATCAAGCCGGCGGACAGGAAGAAATTAAAGTCAGCATCTACTCAGTTATCGTGGTCATATTATGTGTTTTGTCTTGGGGCGCATCATTTATTTCCAGAAATGTTTGGTCATCTGCGATAGCATCCGCTTCAACACTGGCAAAACTCGGCATAACCGCCATACAGGCGGGCGGCATAGCAACCGCATTTTATATCGGCTATGTAGCTTCCAACTTTTTTTCGGGATTTCTTATCGACTCCATCGGCGCAAAGAAATCGCTTGCCATCACAGCCCTGGGCACCGGCATAGCTACTTTGTTTATTCCGATGTGCAACGGCTATTGGATGATCTTTTTATTGAGGGTGCTCGCAGGCATTTTTGCCGGACCGCTTTTTTCAAGCATTACCAAATTTAATTTTGCTTATTTCCCCGACAGGCTGCGCGCCGTCATTACGGGAATTATGGGCGTCGGGCCGGCTGTCGGGTCTGCAATCGCATCGATCGCATTTACTCCGATGGTAGCTGCAAAAGGGTATCAAACCGCATTTATCTGGGCTGGGGCAACGACATTGATCGTCGGAATCGTGGTTTGGGTGATCTTAAAGGACAGAGGTGTCACCAAGCCGATGAAAGATATGGAAAGCCTGTCGGAAGAGGAAAAGAAAAAATCAACGCAAAACGCGCTGAAAGTTTTTATGCGCAGAGATTTTCTGATCGGGTCGGTCACGCACTTTTTCTTTATGTGCGCTAGTACGGGACTGATGACGTGGATGCTTGCCTATCTCATCAATGAAAAAGGCATGCAGCCGGCAACCGCGGGGCTGGTATTCGGCAGCGCCCAACTTTTGGGACTTATCTCAGGCACTTTGGGAGGGATATGTTCCGACCTTCTGAAAACAAGAAAATGGGTGATGGTTGTCCTATGTCCGCTTATCGCTATCCTTCTGAACATTTTTACATCCTTTAATTCGGTAGGAGCCCTGACTGTTTGTTATATGGGTATTTATCTCTTTCAGGGTATGGCAGGAACAAACAGCAATACCATGCAGGCGGAAAGGGCAAAGGGCCCGTATACGGGCAAAGTGATGGGTTGGTATAACGCCGTCTGTCAGCTCGGGAGCGTTGTGATGCCGATCATACTCGGAGCCGTACTGCAATATACGGGTAAATATCGCCTCGTGATCGTAGCGATATCCAGTGTATTTGTGATCAACATGATTTTAGGGCTTATCGTCAAGGATACCTATGTAAAAAAGGAAAAGGCTCCCAAGCAGGCATAACCTTTAATGATTACAGTTTTATGAGGCCCTTCGCTTCTCCATGAAGCGAAGGGCTTTTTAAAAGACTTAAAGACCAATCAATCAAAAAGTCTAAAGATGTGCGTAGATAATTTCTACCGCACCAAAGCCGCAAACCGTTCCAAATCTTCAATGTTGGCGCATTGAAATACGCCGGTGCAATACGGACGGTACTGCTCCATGATGCTGTCATCCTTTTGCCAAAGCGCATACGGATAGGGATTGAGCCAATAGACCGCCTCCGCCTGTTGTTGGATACGCGCCAACACTTCCGCACCGGTGACGCTGCTGGCGTTGTTTTTTGCGTCTCCTAAAATAAAAACCGTCGTTTTGCGGCTCAGCTGCGGTAAAAATTCCCCGTCGAATTCCAGCAGCGCAAGGCCGTACTGAGAATAGCCGGTTTTATTGTAACCTCTTACCGCATGCAGTGTATCAAGCGCTTCCTCCCAATCTTTTCCGCGGAAGTGTTCCGTCACTTCCTTCATGCGGTCAACGAAGAAAAAAGTGCGAATATTCCCGTACCGCTCCTGCGCGCAATAGGCAAACATTAAAATAAAATAAACAAAGCGCTTTACGGAATTGGACATATCGCACAGCAGCCAAAGATCGGGCTTGGCAGCCTTTCGTTGCGTATGAATGGTTTTGATAGGAACGCCGCCGGTTTTGAGCGCACGCCTGACGGTATATCGCAGGGAAAGATCGCCTTTCTTATTGACCTTGCGCCGTCTGCCGAGCTTAACGGGCATTTTTTTTGCGATCTTTCGAATCTC
>DAITPG010000233.1:0-4425 GCA_036833715.1 Eubacteriaceae bacterium
AAAAAAGCAAGTTGGCCGCTGGCGCTTGGATTTGCTTTTTTGGATCTTTTCGGGCTCCCGTTTTTTGGGCTCGGGTTTGCCTGGGTAGCTGTGCTGCTCACCTCAGCGCTGTCATTTCTGTTTGTGGGTGTTTGTCTGGTTGCCTTTCCGGCGTTCCCGCCGGGCGTACTGATCATTCCTTATCTGCCGTATGGTTCGGGTGCGCTGCTCGGTGTTTCTTTTATGGCGCTCGGCATACTCATAGGCGTACTGACGGTTTATAGCTTTCTGCTTGTGCTCAAGAGCGCAAAGGCCTTCTTCCAATGGCAAAAAAATAAATATTCCGGAAAGAAAGCACTGTCCTACGCAGTCTTTCCTTTAGCGAAAGGCAAGGCAAAACGGATGCTGCGACGTATTACCCTGATTGCGCTTTGCGCTTTTGCCGTACTGTTTACGGCGGCTTATATTCTGATGGTCATTCAGGCCGGAGCATTTGAATTTTGGCATCAATGGGGGTGGTTTTATTATGTCGCACAATAAATATGTAGTTGTAACGGGAGCCACATCGGGTATCGGCTTGGCTGTATGCGAGCTTTTGACAGAGCATGGATTTGGGGTGATCGCCGTAGGGCGAAGCACGGAAAATTGCGAAAAAGCCGAGCGGCGCATCAAGTCCCAGCTGCCGGATGCGCAGATCGTCTATTTTTACGGCGATCTTGCGCATCAGTCCGAAGTTATCGGCGTAGCGGACAAAATCATCGCGTATCTCAGCGAACATGCGGACGGCGCCTTGTGGGGTCTTATCAACAATGCGGGCTGCGTGCGAAGCCGATATATGACTTCCGATGAGGGATATGAGCAGCAGTTTGCGCTTAATCACCTTTCGGGCTTTCTTTTGTCACTCAAGCTGATGCCGCAGTTGCAAAAGGGAAGGGGACGAATCCTGTTTACCTCCAGCGAATCCCACAAGGCGATGAAAATGCGCTGGCATGATCTGATGTTTCAGAAACGATACAACCCGCTGATGGCTTATAAACAATCAAAGCTATGCAATGTGCTTACGGCATTTGAACTCAATCAACGCTTTTGCGAAAGCGGCATCACGGCCTATGCCATAGACCCGGGTCTTGTGGATACCGGCATCGGCTGCAAGGAGACGGGCAGCCTGGTGCGTTTTATCTGGGAGCGCAGAAGAAAGCACGGAGTTGCGCCAGAGGTGCCTGCGCGGACGTATCTGCATCTGCTTTCGGAGGACGAACATTTTCCCGGCCTGTATTTTTGCGGACGCGAACCCAAGGGTTACAGCAAAGAAGTTAATTATGCGAATGCGAAGCGGTTATATGAAATCAGCGAGAAGCTTTGCGGTATCGGAGAAAAGGAGAATTTGACATGAATGTGTTCATTACCGGCGCGGCAGGCGGGCTCGGCCGCGCGTTTGCGGTGGAATGCGCCAAAAGAGGATATCATCTGTTTTTAACGGACATCAACGCGAAGGGCCTTGCGCACATTCAAAGCGGACTGAAGCGCCGATACCCGTCTGCTAAGGTACATACCATGGCCTGCGACATCACGGACGGCGCTCAGCTGCAAGCTTTGCTGCGCTATGCCAAAGAACGATCCTTTCGCTTTGATATGCTGCTTAACGTGGCGGGTATCGATTACGAAGGCGGTTTTATGCAGCGCGACAGCGCGTCCATCGGCAAAATCGTTCGCCTCAACATCGGAGCCACACTCGATGTGACTCATCGGGTGCTTGAAATCCGTAACCACGATCTGCCGTTTTTCATCGTGTTTGTATCCAGCCTGGCATCTTCGGCGCCCATGCCGTTGAAAGCGACCTACGCCGCATCCAAGCGATTTCTGCTGGACTTTTCTTGCGCGCTGAGGCAGGAGCTCAAAGCCGATAACGTTTCGGTGCTTACACTGTGCCCTGGCGGCCTTGCGACCACCGTGGAAGCCGTGCAAGGCATTGCGGCGCAGGGCTTTATGGGGAGCGCAACCTCCAACGCACTTGAAAAGATCACGCGAAAAACCATCGATAAGGCACTCAAAGGCCGTTATCTTTATATTCCCGGCTTTCTTAACCGTACGCTCAATTTGCTGGGGAAAGCGGTGCCTCGCAGCCTTGCGGCAAGGCTTGTCTACCTTCGATGGAAAAATGCACAGAAGCAATGGCTCAAAACGAATTGATTTGTTATGTAAATCAGTTTAAATGAGTTTATGATACATAGATAAGGAATTTGTATGTTTGATTTATCAATAAATATTGACAGCGGTTGGGTAGAATTGATTATTGACGACACTGTTAATCGAATTTCTATGCATTCTTCCTATCTTTCGGACAGTATCAAAGATTTTCTGTCCGCCGCTGCCATGCTGCTCGGCGGCAATGGCTGCGCCGAATGCAGATGGGAAGATGAACCCGGACAATACGGAATGTTGTTTGAAGCGGACGGTTTGCTGCTCCGTATAAAAATCCTGCGATTTGAGGAAACGTTCAGTTGTTTACAAAATGAAAAAGGATCGGTAATTTTTGAAACGGAAGAAGATTTGCTTAAATTCAGCAGAAAAATCAGCAGGGAAATGGAACGCATCCTTATCGAATACGGAGCTGACGGGTACAAAAGATTATGGGGCCATGAATATCCTGCGAAAGAAGTCAATCAATTGAGAAAATCGCTAAATCATCGATTGTAATAAAAAAACGCTGCCCGCGCGGCAGCGTTTTAGAATTTACTTTGTTGCGTTGCAATATCATTTATGTCAGAAGAATCACACTGATTTTGCCTGTAATGCGTTGCGTTCGTTCTTTCATCCGATCTGAGCTGGTTAATAGCAGCTTTTTTTACTGATCTTTATTATATAGCATGCCTTATTAATCATCCATTGTCGAAGTGTCTCCGACTGGCAGCTTTAATTCCCAGGCTTTTAACACCCTGCGCATGATTTTGCCGCTGCGGGTTTTGGGCAGTTTGTCAATGAACTGTATTTCTCTGGGTGCGGCATGGGCTGCCAGATTGGTTTTGACATAATGCTTGATGTCCTCTTCCAATTCGTCGCTGGGCTTAATCCCTTCCGCAAGCACTACGAAGGCCTTGATAATCTCCCCCCGCAGCGGATCGGGTTTGCCGATGACGCCCGCTTCATCTACGGCGGGATGTTCCAGTAGCGCGCTTTCGACCTCAAACGGCCCCACGCGTTCGCCGGAGGTCATGATGACATCATCGATCCTTCCCTGAAACCAAAAGTAACCGTCCTCATCCATATAGGCGGAATCCCCCGACACATACCAGCCGCCCGGCATAAAATAGGAAGCGTATTTTTGAGGATTGTTCCAAATTTGGTGCATCATGGAGGGCCAGCCCTTGCGTATGGCCAGATTTCCCATGTGATTGGGCGCAAGCACGTTGCCGCTGTCATCGACGATAGCCGCTTCCACACCGGGTATCGGTTTGCCCATGGAGCCGGGGCGTATGTCCATACAGGGGTAATTACAGATGAGCTGCGCACCTGTTTCTGTCATCCACCAGGTATCGTGAATGCGTTTGCCGAATACCTTCATGCCCCAGCGTATGACTTCCGGATTGAGCGGCTCGCCTACGCTGAGAATATGGCGCAGCGCGCTCAGATCGAATTTTTTCACGATCTCGTCTCCGGCGCTCATCAGCATACGGAAAGCCGTAGGGGCGCTGTACCATACGGTGATCTTGTTCTTTTGGAGGCTTTCGTACCAGTTTTCCGGCTTGAACCTGCCTCCGACGATCACGTTGGTGCTGCCTGTGAGCCAAGGCGCAAACACGCCGTAGGAAGTTCCCGTGACCCATCCGGGGTCGGCTGTGCACCAATAAATATCGTCTTCCTTTAAATCAAGCACCCATTTTGCCGTCTGATAATGCTGAATCATTGCATTATGTACATGAAGCACACCCTTCGGCTTTCCGGTAGAGCCGGATGTATAATGCAACAGCATGCCATCTTCTCTGTCCATCCATTCGATCGCAAGCTCTTCGCTCATATCGCCGATGTGTTTTCGATAATCGATCACGGTATCGCTTTCGGTGATATCCTCGTCTACAAGGATGATCTTCGTAAGCTCCGGCAGATCTTGCACAGGCACACGTTTGAGAAGTTCTTTTGTTGTAACCAAAGCTTTCGCCCCACTGTCCGCCAGTCTGTCTTTGACAGCGCCTTCCATAAAGGCCTCAAACAATGGGCCGACGATGGCGCCCAGCTTCAACGCGCCAAGCAGCAAAAAATAAAGCTCCGGCCTTCTGGGCATAAATAAAAAGATCCGGTCGCCCTTTTTGATGTCGGCAAGCGAACGCAGCAGATTTCCGGCCTTGTTCGTAATCGTTTTCATATCCATAAAAGAATAGATTTCACGGTTTTCTCCTTCCTGATAAATAAAGGCCGTCTTATTTGCCTTATCCGATACCGCATGTCTGT
>DAITPG010000234.1:0-4413 GCA_036833715.1 Eubacteriaceae bacterium
TTGCCAAAATCTCCAACCGCATCGTCAACGAAGTGGATCATGTCAACCGCGTGGTGTACGATATCACGAGCAAACCACCTGGCACGATTGAGTGGGAGTAATATTAAGCTTTATAATATGAATTAAAATATTAGTTCATAAAATTGATATTTATATAAAGTTTTTGAAAATTAATTTTTATTATAGTATAATTATAAATGATAACTTGTAATTTAGATTGTCTTGTTTATATGCCGTATTTAGAGGAGGTTCCATGAAAATTACTTTGCAGAATATTGGTATTATAAAGAATTCAGATATTCAATTGGATGGATTAACTGTAATTACTGGGAAAAATAATTCAGGTAAAACTACAGTTGGTAAAGTTGTATATTCATTACTCGATGCAGTATCTAATATCCAGAATAAAGCAAGAAATGATAGAATTATTTATATTATGAAAAAAATTGAAGAAATTGAATCTTCGTTTAATTCATTCCTTTATTTTGGTTCTAATAAAGATATAATAAAGGAAGTTTTTGGCGCAGGCTCATCAATAAATTTGTTTTTTTCTCGTAATTATATGAATGAAATGGATAGATCCAATGTTGAAAAATTCGTGCATGAATTATTTGATGAATTCTCGTCTATAGATTATAAAATAATTCAAAACAATAATGATTTTTTCAAGTTTTATAATAGAATTATATCCAAAAGTGATAATCATACAGCTATTTTGGATATGTTTAAATTACAAGTAAATAAGGCGTTAGAAATTCTTAATAATCTTTTTACGACATTAGATAAAGATTTAGAATTAATCGAATATACTAGAGAAAGCATAAATCAAACATTAAGAATTGAATTCGCAAATCAAATTCAACCTGTAATTAAAGATGTAAAAAAATCTAAAATTGAGTTAACCCAAAATGACACAGTCTATTTTTCTTTGTCTATCGAAGATAATAAAGTGTTAAATGACGGGAATCCAATATTTATTAGTTCACCGTACTCAAAAGTGTACTTTATCGATAATCCGTTCATTATTGATTTGCCTGCAATGAGAGCGTACCGATCAGATAGAGAATCTGAAGGTACAGATACTTTGCTTAATATCGCTCGAATAACGACGCATGACAATTCGATTAGATTTGTTCTTCGAAGTCCTAAGAAAACAACAGTATTCGAAGATGTTATTTTGAACGAATCCTTAGACAAAATAAAAAAACAAATTGAACAAGTTATTCCAGGACAGTTTGAATTTAATAATGATGGTGATTATTATGTAAAGGACGGAAGCAAATTGAAAGTTGCTAATCTTGCAACTGGTTCAAAAATGTTTTCTATCTTAAAAATACTATTGGAAAAAGGTGAAATCAGCGCAAACACAATGCTAATTTTGGATGAGCCTGAAGCTCACCTTCATCCAAGTTGGCAAAATAAATTTGCCGAAATTATTGTATTACTAGTGAAAGAATTAAATACCAATATTTTACTTACTACTCATAGTCCAAATTTTATGCTCGCGATAGATGCTTATATGAGAAAATACAAAGTGTCATCAAAAACTAATTTTTATCAAACAAATTGTTTAGAAGATGGCTTTGTAGAGTATCAATGTGTTAACAATGATATGGGTAAAATATATGCAGATTTTATGCAATATTTATCAGAAGTAAAAATCTTAAGAAATGAGTTTATCGAAAATTAAGGAATTACAATATGATTAATAGGGATTTAGGAAATTACGCAGTAGAACATTGGAAAAAATTTAATTCTTCTATTACAGAAATTTCAAAAAATAATAAAGGGATCTCATTAGTAAATAGTGAAAAACTACTTTATAATTTTGATAAAATAGCTAAAACAATTTATCCGGAAGATAAATGCCCTACGACAGCTGATGGAATTAATATTGTAGATTCATTAGTTGAATTAATAGAATTCAAATCTGGATTCAAAAAAAGAATTACAAAAGAAACTTTTGACGAAAAGAAAGCAATATGTGACTATTTGGGCGATTCATGTACAGAATACTGGAGCCTATTTTTTAAAAATCAAAAAGCAGAAACTGACGAATTAATAACATCTATAAGATTTAAAGCTATCGAAAGTTACTTGTTATTAGAAAAGAAGATATTACAATGTTGTTCCGAAGTTGATAACAATAATAAAATAAAAGTGAATTTGATTATAGTTATTGATGAAAATGAAATTGATAATATGGAAGATACTTTAGCAGAACTTTCTGGTATAACTATTGAACAAAATAATTGTTTTGCTTCAATAAGGAAATCCCTAAAACGAGTGCAAGTTCAACAAGATGCAAATGGAAATGATTATTTTTATGATCATATAGATGTTGTTTCTCCCGAAGAGTTTCTTAAGCGTATATAAGAACGATATTGAAAGCTAAAAGCATACATAAGAATATGGTCAATTTTATCCTAATACTTCACAAAGGAAACCTCAATTACTTCAACCGGCTACGGTTTTACAGGCTCTTAATCAATGCCGGCTGTGAATATTGCAGGCCATGTTATGGCGCCGACAACAACGAATAAAAAATACGAGCCACCAAAATAGGATCGTCCGCTTTGATGCGGCCGTCGTTTTTCCGTTATGATTAATACGCAGTACACTTTCCTGAAAGAAGACGGCAACGAATTTGTAGCGAAATAAATAAAACAAGCCATCCGGCAAGCGGTAGGCTTCTTTTATTTATATTTACTTGCGCCCGAGCTTGTGGTATAATATACAAAAATCAACGCAACGATGAGGGCAAGTACCTTCTGCAAATTCCGCACAGAGAAAGATCGGTCGGTGAAAGATCAAGGGAAGGCAGCAGGGAATACGCCTCGGAGCAGCCGACCGAACAGGGATACACTCTCACGTAGGAAGGCCGCGCGCCGCGCGATACAGCGGCACAATAAGGCAGAACTCTCTGCAAATAAAGGTGGTACCACGAAATTTTCGTCCTTTGCAAACGCAAAGGATTTTTTTATTAGGAGGAAACATGGAATTGAGGATCGAGCCCGATTTTTTTGAAACTGCACCCGATGCCTGTGTGGGCATTGTACTCGCGGAAGGCGTGCAAAAGATTGCGCAGTGCGCCGAGATCACACAACTGCTTCGCCGTCAGGTTGAATTTGAAGCGGCGGCTATCGGCGAAACGGCCGTTAAGGAATTGGATTTTTTACAGCCCTATCACGAAGCGCTGCGCGTTTTTGGCATCAATCCCAATAAATATCTGTGCTCGGTGGAAGCGCTGCTTACCCGAGCGGCAAAAAAAGGCGAACTGCCCGAGATCAGTCCGCTGGTCGACTTGGGCAACTATCTTTCGGTCAAATATAAGGTACCGCTGGGCGTGCACGACACTGACACTCTTACCGAAGACATGCTCATCCGACTTGCCTGTGAAACGGATTGCACGGTGCCGAAAAATAATTTGGAGGGCGACGCCCTAAAGCCCGGAGAGCCCGTATACGCTTCGGGTGCTTCCGTACGCACGCGACGCTGGCTGTGGCGGCAGATGGAGGCGGGACGCATCGGCGATGGCGCGGCAAATCTTTTTTTCCCGATCGACGGCTTTATCGGCAACCGGGATCAAATCGCAGTAGCTTGCGAAGAGCTGGCACAACTGCTGGAAACGCATTTTGGCTGCGCAACGCGCATCGGAATGGTCGATGCGGAGAATCCTTCCTTTAAGCTGAACGCGCTTACGCAACAAGAAATAGAGATTGAAGATGCTATCAAAATCATGCTCAAGGGCGCCGCAAGCTATACGGCGGTTTCCGAAATCCGTGCGAAACTGGCACAAGCCTCAGCCGAAAATCGTCCGCTCAATATTAAGCTGGGACTTGACCCGTCCGCGCCGGACGTTCACCTGGGGCATGCCGTGGTGCTGCGCAAGATACGCCAGCTGCAGGAGCTGGGGCACCGCGCCACCGTCATTATCGGCGATTATACGGGACGCATCGGCGACCCCACGGGCAAATCCAAAACGCGCAAGCAGCTGAATGAAGAAGAAGTAGCCGCCAACGCGCGCACTTATACCGAGCAGATCTTTAAGATCATCGATCCGCAAAAAACCGAGATCCGTTTTAACAGCGAATGGCTGGGTGCGATGAATTTTGCCGATGTGATCGAGCTGGCTTCCAAATGCACCGTGGCGCGCATCCTTGAGCGGGACGATTTCAGCAACCGATACAAAAACCATCTGCCTCTCTCTTTGCATGAATTTTTTTATCCGCTGATGCAGGCCTACGATTCCGTAGCCATCGCTGCGGATATCGAGCTTGGGGGTACCGACCAGACTTTCAATATTCTGATGGGGCGCAACATCCAGCGCGATTACGGGCAAAGTCCGCAGCTCACGCTGTTTATGCCGTTGCTTGCAGGCACCGACGGCGTTGAAAAGATGAGCAAAAGCCT
>DAITPG010000235.1:0-4395 GCA_036833715.1 Eubacteriaceae bacterium
TAAATGCAGTTTTTGTTTTAAATCATCGGCCTTGCCAATATACATATAGTAATCAATCAATTAAATCCAACCGAGTATAGAGGAGGGTTGTATTATGAATATAAGTTCTTTAAAGACAAATGGCGTATTCAAAAAAATGAAGGCGGTATTGATCCCTTTTGCCATATTTTTGATTCTGACCGTCCTCTTATCCGTAATATCCTACCTCGCGGATTTCGAATATTCTTTGATAGGGGTCATCACGTATATTATACTTGTTATTACAATAGTGATCGCTTCGTTATGGATGTCTTTTCTGGGTACCGGCCGCGGGTGGCTTAACGGAATCATCGGAGGCATTTCGGTGCTGGCGCTCATTTTTGTGGCCGGCCTAATCATTAATGGCTCTGAAGCCGACATTTTGGGATTTTTGATGAAGGTTCCCATATTTATTCTGATCTCCTTCATTTGCGGTATAATCGGCATAAATCTTAAATAATTATTTGATTTATTTCGAATTTATGATATAATCTTAGCAATACATTTATTTGAGGAGAAACATGAAACATATTATTCCGATCAGCGAAAAACGCGAAATTTTATATAACGAAGGCTGCGGCGAATGTCAGACATCATGCCAGTCAGCATGTAAAACTTCCTGCACAGTGGGAAATCAGTCCTGCGAAAATAAATAAGAACATAAGGAAGCTGCAATTAAGCAGCTTTTTTAACGTTTGGAGACCCATGGGAATTCACAAATTTCAATATAAAGACAAATACATATTGCTGGATATCAATTCTTCGGCCGTTTATGAAATAGACAGGCTTATTTTTGATTTATTGGACGCATATCCTCACAACTGTCAGGGAGAAGTCTGCAATTTATTAAAGAACAAATACTCGCAAAAACAGCTTAAAGAAGGCATTGCCGAAATCGATGAGCTTATTTGCACGGGAAGACTTTTTACAAAAGAGATCGGCGTCGAACCCGCGCTGGTTAAGCACGGCACAGTGAAGGCGATGTGCCTGCATGTTTCGCATGATTGCAATTTGGCCTGTATGTATTGCTTTGCTTCCGGCGGGGATTTTAATACCCACAAAAAAGAGCTGATGAGCTTTGAAACCGCTAAAGCATCGATCGATTATCTGATTTCCGAAAGCAAAGGCAGGATCAACCTTGAAATCGATTTTTTCGGCGGCGAACCGCTCATGAATTTTGATGTGGTCAAAAAGACCGTTGAATACGCCGAAAGTTTGGAAGAGAAATACAATAAAAAATTCCGTTTTACGATCACAACCAATGCTGTTCAATTAAACGATGAAATTATGGAATTTGTAAACGCGCACATGAAAAACATCGTCCTTAGTCTCGATGGGCGCAAAGAGGTCAATGACCGCGCCCGAGCCACCGTAAATCAAACAAGCAGTTACGATATCATTAAAGATAAAATCGTCAATGCCGTTCGATTGCGTGGGGACAAGGAATATTATGTGCGAGGCACATACACGTACTATAATCTCGATTTTTCGGAAGATGTGCGCCATATGGCCGAGTTGGGTTTAAAAAACCTTTCCGTTGAACCCGTTGTTGCGGAGCCTGATATGGAATACGCCATTAAGTCAGAGCATTTGCCGGCGATCTTTAAAGAATATGATAAACTGACCGATCTTTACCTCAGCAGTAAAGATACGCCGAAGAAATTCAATTTCTTTCATTTTAACATTGATCTGGAACATTCGTCCTGCGCCTATAAAAAAGTATCGGGCTGCGGCGCCGGCATTGATTATATAGCGGTGACTCCTCAGGGGGATATCTATCCTTGCCATCAATTCGTCGGCATGGAGAATTTTAAGCTCGGTAATGTGACTGAAGGTATCCTTAAACCGCAAACGCAGGAACTATTCAGGAAGGCCAATCTTCTCAACAAAGCAGACTGCCATAATTGCTGGGCCAAATACTTTTGCGGAGGCGGCTGCCATGCCAATGCCTATAATGCAAATAAGGATTTGATGAGCATTTATCAAACAGGCTGTGAGATGCATAAAAAAAGAGTTGAATGCTCTCTTTATATAAAATGTGTTGAAAAAGCAAAAAATACATTATAATAAAACCAATATTAACGAAAGGGTTGGACAGGCAGTATGAAAGTTAAAAAAGAAATAGCCAAATTAATAACATTGCTGTTGATTGTTATATTATCGGCTGTATTGTTTTTTGTCGGCTTTCCTATCAGCAAGATCGTCGGAGTGTATGATGTAAAACCGACCAGCGATCTGGTTAATTACGGCCTTGATCTCACGGGCGGCATTTATGTGGTGCTCCAGGCCGATGAGTCGGAAGGCGCTGTTTCGAGTGACACGTTGGACAAAGCGATCGCGACCATCCGAACCAGAATTGACTCTCTGGGCGTAAAAGAGCCGGTAATTGCCAAACAGGGCACCAATAAAATCAGGATCAGCATACCGGACATCAATAACCAGCAGGAAGCGCTGGATATGATCGGCAAAACGGCAAAATTGGAGTTCGTAGGCCCGGATGATGTTGTGATTCTCACCGGATCCAACGTCAAATCTTCCGATTATTCCTTGTATACCGATTCGCTGGGTGTATCGTCTCCATCCGTAAAATTGACGTTTGACGATGAAGGCGCCGAATTGTTCAAGAATGCCACGGAGAAATTTCTAAATCAGGTGATCGAAATTCGATTGGACGGAGAAGTCATCAGCGACCCGACCGTCAATACGCAGATCACTGCCGGTGAGGCTTATATCACCAATATCGGAACTCAAACGGAGGCAATCAATCTGGCCACTTTAATCAGAGCCGGAGCATTGCCCGTCAATTTCACTGCGGTGCAGGTTCAAACCATCGGGCCTACCTTGGGACAGGATTCTTTAATGAAAAGCTTCATAGGCGGTTCCATCGGCGCGCTTTTGGTTTTGCTGTTTATGCTTGTATTTTACCGCATACCCGGGCTTGCCGCGGACATCGCTTTATTGGTTTATATTCTTCTCTTCCTGTTTGCCATCGCGTTAATGCATGTAACACTGACTTTACCTGGTATTGCGGGTATCATTCTTTCCATCGGTATGGCGGTTGATGCAAACGTCATAATATTTGAGCGGATCAAAGAAGAAATGCGGCTTGGAAAATCAATCTTTTCATCCATCGATGTAGGATTTCATCGAGCTTTGAGCGCTATCATCGATTCCAATATCACTACGGTCATCGCTGGCTGCTCCTTGTTCTTTTTCGGTTCGGGCACCATTCGAGGATTTGCGGTCACGTTGATACTTGGTGTAGTTGTCAGTATGTTTACGGCGGTTTTTGTGAGCAGAAGGCTGCTTAAGACGATCATTACGGTCGGCAATATAAAAAATCCTGCTTATTTCGGCGTAAGGGGGATCGAATAATGCTAAACTTCAAATTAAAAGTTTGCAAAAACGCCAAAGTTTTTTTCATCTTATCCATTGCGGTCATTTTGATCGGTTTGGGAGCATTCTTTATCAAAGGGCTCAATTTCGGCATTGACTTTGTCGGCGGCACCATCGCGCAGATCGAATTGGGTACAAGCTATGAATCATCCGATATCCGGGCGATCACCGACTCCTACGACCCTTCTTGCGAAATTACTTCTGCGGGGGATAATAATACGCAGGTCGTTATCAGCTCCAGGATCGATTTTACCGATGAGCAAAAGGTCACGTTTTTTAATGCTTTTAAAGAAAAATATAATTTGGACGACTCTGCTTTATTGTCATTTGACAATGTGAGCGCGTCATTCGGTAAGGTTTTGCAGCAGCAGGCTTTATCAGCATCTTTGGTAACGGTTCTCGCTATTTTGATTTACGTTTGGATCAGATTCGAATTTTTATTCGGCGTAGCGGCCATTATGTCGCTGCTGCATGACTTATTGATTGTTGTAGGTTTTTACGCAATTTTTCAAATTCCCGTGAATTCCTCATTTATAGCGGCTATATTAACCATTCTGGGTTACTCGATCAATGACACCATCGTTATATTTGACAGGATCAGAGAAAACCGGCGTAAATATTCGAAATTCGATTATGTCAATTTAATTGATGACAGTATCAATCAATCCATGGGCAGAACCATCAATACGACGCTGACAACGCTTCTTGCCGTTACGGCATTGTATTTCTTTGGTGTTAAGGCCATTCAGGAAATATTGCTGCCAATGGTCATCGGTTTTGTTAGCGGAGTTTATTCTACGATATTTGTCGCAAGCACTTTCTGGTATGTCACCAAGGAAAGTCAGGCGAAAAAAATACAGGCCAAGCGAAAGACAAGATAATCGGCGGGTGAAAACCGGACCTTGAGAATACGTTTTTACGTATTCTCAGGCTGCTGACAAAGTAAGTCAGCAGCTTTTTTTATTGAGGAAGATAACAAAA
>DAITPG010000236.1:0-4380 GCA_036833715.1 Eubacteriaceae bacterium
ATATCGATCCGAGTCGTGGGCAACCGCGTGGTCATGGATGGGCTTATCAATTCCAAAGAAGATATACGAAAAGGCGTGCCCTTATCTCAATCGCTTCGAAAAGAAAACGTACTTCCGCCTATGGTTTATTCTATGGTCGGGATCGGAGAGGAGTCCGGCTCTATTGAGAAAATGCTGGATAAATGCGCGGAATATTATGATCAGGAAGTGGATAGTTCGGTCACGAAATTAGTCAGCTTAATCGAGCCGATGCTTATTATCATTATGGCGGTCGTCATAGGATTTATCGTAATATCGATGCTGCTGCCGATCTTCGATCTTTACGGAACGGTTGCAGGTTGACACAGCACTCAATAACTCAAACGGAGGTGGTTAAATGGAAAATTATTTATCTTTAGATATAGGAAGCAGCAACATCAAGTTCGCAGAAGGAAATTTCAATAGATCTTCGCTTACTATCGCAAAAACCTCTACTTTGCAGGTGCCTGATTATTCCATCGAAAATGAGCAGATCAAAAATTCCGACGAACTGGCTGATAAAATCCGTGAGCATTTGATCAAAGAAAACTATAAAGCGAAAGAAATTATTTTGACATTGAATGCTTCCGCTTCAGTCATCCGTGAGCTTGATCTGCCCAAAGCCTCCCCCAAAGAGCTGGATTCGATGATTAAAAATGAAATGATGCTGACATACCATATCGGTGAGACAAATAAAATTCAATATAAAATGGTTGGGTCTTATACTGATGACGCAGGCGCGATCATCAATAAATTTCGCGTGGGAGCCATGGAAGAGGGATTTGTTGAAGCATATTATCATTTTGCAAAAAAAATTCAGCTCAAACCGATAGCGATGGATATCAACATGAATGCGACAGATAAATTTATAGGCTTATCACCGACGATCAACGATGTGTCGCTGGTAGACAAAGCGGTAATGGTCGTCGATTTGGGCGCTTCGCTTACATCCATTTATATTTATAATTCAGGCAGGCAATATATATTCAGGCGGTTAAATATCGGCTCATCCGAAATTGAGAGAATCGTGAGCGACCTTACGCTCAGCTCGCCGGCCTCCATCAAAAAGCTTAAAGAAGAAGGATTCAACTTCTTCGAACAGACGGATTTCAAATATGAACAGTATACGACCGCCTTGAAGCCGTATTTTTACAGCCTTACGGAGGAACTGCGTAATATTATCCGTTTTTATGCAAACAGATTTGTATCATCCTCCGTCGTGCAGGTATTTTTAACGGGCGGCGGCAGCAAACTGCACGGTTTGCCGGAATATCTGACTACAAATCTATATATCCCTGTTGAACGAATCAAAAAAGCCGTCCATATCAATCATGATGCGGACGAAGAAGAGTTTTCGTCTTATACAAATGCGTTCGGCGCACTGATCCGATATTAAAGGAGAGTACTTATGAACGATTATAATTTTTTTGCCAGCTATCAAAGGAGAAAAAGCATTGAATTCAATATAAAATCACCCTTCATGATCAGCTCGATCATAGTTTTGATCAGTGTTTTTCTGTTGATGGGCATCGTATTGCAAAATTATATGCTGAACAGACAAATCACACTGCAAACCAAGAAAATCGAGCAGATGCAAAAAGATGAAAACTATATCCGGGCAGACGAAGCTCAGAAAAGTCTGGTTGCGATGAATCAATATACCGCAGGTGCGGATACCGCGCTGAAAAAATTTCAGCAAAGCCAGATCATTGATTCCGAACTGATCAACGCATTTATGAAAGGGATTCCCACGACAGCGGTCGTACAGAACTTTAACGCGGACAGTTCGGTATTTACGATCGTTTGCAGCGTACAGGACAGAAAGGCAGCCGCCGAGTTGGTGCTTGCGCTGGAAGGAACGGGAGCCTGTGAAAATCTGCACCTGACATCAGTTGCCGCCAATACTTCGGGAAGCGGATATATAGCGGAAATTACAGGCGGATGGAAAGAAGGTGCGGCGAAATGAAAAAGGAAGCTTTCTCGATTACGCAAAAAGACAGAGACCTGCTGATTTTTTTGGCTGGACTTGTAATCGCCTTTTTATTATATTATTTTGTTACAGCTCCTTTGATGGCAAAAGGAAGAGAGTTAAAGGCAAAAGCGGAAACCGTAAATGCCGAATACGCGAGAATGGATTCTCTTGCAGACAATCTATCAACACTTGAGAGTGATGAAAATAAAAAGACACAGGAAATTTTGGAGAAATATAAAGTATTTTTCTATGAGCTCAGCCAGGACCGTCTGCTATATCAGATCGACACCTATATTACGGAATCGGGTATGACCGTGACGGATTACCTGCAGAGTGAAGGAACCGTCGATTCGATCTCTGTGCCGGAGAGCGTCTATTCATACAACGAATATCCGCTCCTTAAAAAAGCGAAGGATGCTAATCCCGATCTGGACGAAAAAGGACAGGTTATTCAAAAAAGCAGCGGCAGCAGTTCCACGGCTTCTTCTCAAACTTTGGCAGACGATGCAGTCCCTTGCATCGAGATAACATTGAAATTCAATTCCACGACATACAGCGCGCTGATGTCTTTTATCGGAAAGCTGGAAGGCATGCAAAAAGCGGTGATCATCAAGAACCTGAACATCAGTAAATCCGGTACGGCATTAAGCGGAGAAATGGTACTGTCACTTTATTCGATGCCGAAAGTGGATGAGAGCGAAAAGGATTATTTAAAATTTATTCCGTCGGCCGGCACGGGAAAATCCGATCCGTTTCAATAAACAGTAAATTCGTTGATATTATACAGAGCCGAAATTGCGAAAGCAAGTTGACGCTCTTTTTTATTTAACGTCTACCGAATTTTTAGTATTGTGAAGTTAGCTAAGCGCTTCTGAAAGTATATTTTCTAACCTGCTAAAAAAAAGAACTGTGCAAATTTACTTATGCTCAGTTCTCGGTTTATCTGCGCTTTAATGTTCATTTTTTTAGCATTTTTATTTAAAATAGATCGTTGTTTTATTGGCACTTAACGAAGCGCTTTTGATGTTATTAAGCAATACTTTTGTTGTGGCAGAATAGGAATCATCCTTCTCGGATGCGTTGATCGTAAGCTGCAGCATAAAGCTTGTGCCCGACTGAATGATTGAGAATGAAAGATCGCCGGTGTTTTCGAACATAGCGGGCGACTTCGATTGCGCTGTTCCCCCGGCCGGCTTATACATGAGTTTCTTGTTGCTTAGATAGATTTGGTTGTACGTATCCGGAGAGCCGGGCGTATTGAGCGTGATTTCCGAAGCATTGCGTACTTCGTCCACGATAAAATCGGAAGCAAGCCGAACGCTGGACTGTAAATCATATTGATTAAGGCCTTTATTGAATACGCGTTTCCCCAATAAAAGCAGAGTTGCCGCAACAGCAAGTACAATCAATAAAATGGCCATCGCGAGCACGAGCTCTACCAATGTCATTCCCTTTTGATTCTTAAGGATATTTCTTGAACGATGATTCATCAGAATATTCACGATCGTTTACTTCTTATCCGCATTTTTCGTTACTTCACTTTAAAATAATAAATCTCGGCGGTTTCGGCATCGGGTCCGTAGCCCACGCCTACTTTCAATAAATCACCCGTTACGTTGATATTGAGGCCGTTGATAGTGATAACAAGTGATTGGTTGGCCTGCTCGGTGGTTACTTCGTCGGGAAGCGCTTCCCCGGCAGATATTTGCTCGAGATATTGCTGGCCTTCGTACAACGCCGCGCTTTTTTCTCCCGAACTGTCTATATGCACATAACTGTTTGAAAACAAAGGGATGATCAGCATGGCGATGATTCCGATGATGGCAAGCGCCACGATCACTTCAATGAGCGTAAATCCACCGTTGCTCTTGAGTTTCTTCTTCATGTCTTTACTCCCAAGAGCCTATTTCATAGGATGTTGACGAGCTGGAGAAAAATAATTTATCAAACCCGGTGCCAGAGAGGCTGTGATAGGTGACCGTTGATGCACCAGTAAGTTTTAATGTCTTACCTATGACGGGGCCGTTGGTACTTACCGAAATATTAACATTGGCGTTGGGCGCGTAAATCCCCTGCGCTGAATAGCCGCCGGAAACATTCACAGTCGTACCGCCCGTCGCAACGATCCCTGTAATTGAGCCGGAGCCGTTTAAATCGATACTCGCTGTTTTTGCGAATAACGAGCCATTGATTTTGGTAGCCCCTCCCATAGAAAAGCTGCTTCCTGCAAAGTAGATCATTAAATTGTTGATATCGGTAGTAACACCTACAGACCCGCTTATGTTAAATGAATTGCGGATGTAAAGCCTTACCGTACCGGTACCGTTAATTTTGATTCCATTGCTTCCGCTTACGCTTAAGCTGTCACAAACAATACTACAATCCTGATT
>DAITPG010000237.1:0-4367 GCA_036833715.1 Eubacteriaceae bacterium
TTCCGACCTTCTCACTTCATATAAATAATTTCATTCAATTCCCTTTTATGTAATGTAATATCATTGGTATTGTAACTATCATGCATAAACACATCATAAACATTCTTATTTGTAACGGCAAATAGGGTATTCTTTTTTCTGAAAAACCAATTCGCTTGCATTACAGCTGCCGGTATAAGCATCAATGAAAACCACAACGCAATATAGATCAATTTCGTTGAGTGTTGCTCATTTAAAAAATAAGAAGCAGATACAACTACTATATAAAAAAATAAAGCCGGATAGAAAAAATTGATTTTTTCTTCTCTGAAATAGATCTTCATATCCGGCCTCCCCTGCCACAACACCGTTTCCCCTTCTTCCAAATGCTCCTTCAGATATCTTTGCAACTTTAACTGCTCCGTTGTCGGTTCATTGCTTTTCATGTTTCCCCTGTGTCCCTTATCTTTTATAGTTGATTTATCTTTTTTATTCAATAAATATAATTTGATTGCGCTATTTATAAAAAATGTTTCAAAAAAGAGAGCTAAAACAAATAATGATGCTGATAAAAAAATTATAAATTGAACATTTGTAATGTTTTTTGTGATAAATTGAAAAAAGAAATATGTGAATATAATTAGTCCTGCTGTTTGCATTACTTTCATCGAAGTAATCAATTTTTTATTTGATGAAAGCGCCTTTAGCTTTAAATATATTATCATTATCAAACTCAGACAAATTACTATCAAATATATTAATAAAGTTAGTAAAGCATTATCTGTTTCACTTTGTAAAAATTCAAAGGAATCATGCAAGAGGATAACAGCTATTGAACAACTGGCAACTAGGTTAAGCAGAATTTGATTATGTAAAGTTCGATTCTTTTTATAAACATAAAATATGGACATCGTAATTAATAAGCAGAGGACCATTAATATTAATGAAATTAAAGGATATTGTCCAAAAAAAACACTGGGTAATCCCCCAATAATCAATACCAACAAAACAGAAACAATATATTTGAAGTTTACATGATACATTTCTTTCATGAAATTTTTAACGGCTTCATCATCTAATTTCATATTTACCGGTCTTTCTTAGTTAATTTCTCATATATTATCATCTAATTATAACTTGACTCAGATCAACCGTCAACTTGAACACTCCTCATGCAATACAAAAAAGACGCCATCCCCCCTCGTATGGCGTCTTTTCATCAGAAAACGTGCTTCCTTAATGCTCGCACCGTCCGCAGTTGTTGCATTCCCCGCCTGTTTTGCAAGGCGGCAGATGCAGCAGCTTTTTATAAAAGTCCTGCGAAAGCTGCGGTTTGCCTGCTTCGTCCGATGCGCTTTTTTTGGGCAAAGCTTCTTCGGGCTCTACCACTGACGGAAATCCGCCAGTCCTTCGGCTTTGGCTCTCTTGGCCAGGTCTGTGTAAAGGCCGTACTCATGCAGTTCGCAGCATTCGGTGTACGACGGGTCGGTTTTCGGGTTGCGCGGAAGCGGAACGTCCTGATCGACTAAGATATCCTGCACCTTTTTGATGTTCACGTTGCGTACGGTGGTTCCGTCGGCAACCGCTACGGCTGCGGCAACGCCTGCCGCCTGCCCGGTGCCCACGCACTGCGGGATCAGGTTGAGCCAGTCGATGGCCACATCGTCCGCGGAGAGATGACGGCCGGGGCAAAGCATATTGTCGATCTGCTGCGGCAAAATCGCTCTGTACGGGATCTCAACAGGGCCGCAGTCATTGATCTGGCAGATGGTGGAGTGCCACGCGATCACGTCGTCGTGCTGTACGGCAAACGCCCAGTCGTTGGCGCTCATGATATATTCGCCCTTTAATCTCTTGCTGCAGCGGGTGCCCAGCTGCGGGGCGATGTCATAAATGTAGGCGTTTCTGAACGCGGTCGGCACGGCTTCCTTCAAATAAGCGAGCGCTTCGCGCATCGTCAGACGCGTATTCATTTCGGTTTCGGTCTGGTCCTTGATCTTGGTGCAGTCGCGGTTGGCGTGCCAGTTATTCATCCAGCACACATCGTTCTGCTGAGAAGCGATCGGCAGGCATCTGAAGCCCGTGATCTTCGCGAGCGCGGGGCCGATGTTTGCGGCCAATGCGGGATGCGCCACTTTCCATTCATAGAAGGTGTCCCAGTCCACGCCGCCGATTCTCCATACCAAAGCCGTGGTGCTGGATCGGGTCTCGCCGTCGGAAAGGCTTGCGAACGGAGCGCCTGTCTGGCTGAACAGATCGCCGTCGCCGGTGGCATCGATCACCACCTTCGCCATGATGACCTTACGGCCTTCCTTGGATTCAAAGATCACGCCCTTGACTTCGCTGCCTTCCATGACGGGTTTGGTTCCCCAGCTGTGGCACTGCACGCGGATGGCGTCCTTGTATTCGTCGAGCATTTTGTCCATTTCGA
This sequence comes from Eubacteriaceae bacterium, assembly GCA_036833715.1. Lineage (GTDB taxonomy): Bacteria > Bacillota > Clostridia > Eubacteriales > Anaerofustaceae > JBGMEA01. Next base: position 2,411 of record DAITPG010000237.1, read on the forward strand.
TCTTGAGCTGGTTGGGTTCAAAGTAGACCGCGCGCACCAGCCGTTTGGAATCGCGCTTTACTTCTTCGCCGTCCTTGCCCCTTGCCCAGTAGCTGCCGCGGCTGACGCAGTCGTGGATGGCGGCCCATCTATGTAAGAGTACCGGGTCTTCGCTTCCGCATTCCTCAAGGCGCGGAGCCAATACGGCGTTGGGGATCTTTTCAAGGCGTTCGAACCATTCTTCCTGAATGCCGCGTACAAACTGCTTGTCATACCAGGATAAGTCGGGCACCATGATTACGTAACCGCCCGTCACATCGCCGCCCATGTAGCCGTAGCGCTCCATCAGGATGATGTCTTTCGCGCCCGCGCGCGCCGCCGCGATGGCCGCGCTGTGTCCGGCAGCGCCTCCGCCCACGATGAGGATCTCGCATTCGTCATAGATCGGCAGGGTGTTTGGGGATTCAACATACGTTTTTTCCATTTTTACTCTCCGTTATAGTATTTTTGCTGATTTGATTGTCTGTGCGTGATTTTGCATATTGCATGCAATATTCTATTTATCATATTAAGCAAAAGCGGCTCCATAGTCAAGCATTTTTTATATCTTTTTCGGTTAAATATAAAAAAACCGCCCCCAAAAATTGAGTGCGGCATTCATTCGCCTGTGCGTTCTAGTGCTGCTCGCTGTGGTCGTATGCGATCAGAACGACATTGCAGCCCTTTTGCGCGATCTCGCTCTGCGCTTTGTTGATGATTTCGATTTCCTGTTCGGAAAGCGGTGCAATACGGTAATTTCCGGTGTTCATGGGCGCCTCCTTCTTTGCTTTTCGCTATTTTGTCCCTGCGGGCGTCAAAATATGCGTTCGGCTGCGGAGATTTCCCTTCGCTCCTTCAGAGCGCCCTGCGGCGGATTTTGGTCATTCGGAAAATAAATATAAATATATTCCGGTTCCCATGCATATTTCATGCCCGCCCTGCCGCTAACAGAACAGGCGGATACGAGTATGAAATAATCGAAAAAATTTAATGTATTTCAACTGTAGAAAAGGTTTTGAAAGAGACGGCTTAAGGAAAGTTAAAACCCAGCCGTCCGCCGCATCCTATTTTTTTGAAGCTGAGTTGATTACAGTTTTTTCATCCGCCATCGTAAAGATCTTATAAGACATGATGAAGTTCCATAGCTGCAGCGATCCAATATTCAATCTTTCGGCCAATCCGAAAAACTCAAGCCGGTTTGCCATCAAAAAGACCGTGACGCCGCCTGTAACAAAAATGAACGCGCTCGTCAATAAAGAATAAAGGGCATATTTTTTAAATACTTCGGTTTTGCGCGCGCCCAGACCGATAAAAAATATCGAAAGCAGCGTCAGCGGTACGATCAACGCGGTGACGACGATATGCATCACGCCCGTAAATGTAAGGTGCGCGGATATCATATCTTCCGGAAAGAAATTATAGGAAATGGATACAATGTTCATGCAGATGAGCAGGAAAAAGCCCAGCGACAATAATTTGGATCCGAATTTTTTCACATAGAGATAGGCGCATACCGCAAAAACAATCATGAGTATGCCGTAAACAGAAGTCAGTGTCGTCATCAAGGCTTTGTCGGGTGCCCCGCTTGAAGTAAGGTCGCTGATCGGCTGATGCAGATGGCTGTATCCTTTCCATAAAAATCCGCCGATCACCACATGGGCGACATAAAAAAGTACGCCGAGCATTCCGAGTCCCGTTAATTTTTTGATCATTTTAATTCCTCCTCATCGAGCCTGATATTGATAAAAATAAGTTGCACCAGTTCCATCATTTGTCTTACGATATCGCGCACATCGCGGTTGCCGTGCTTGGCATGGTTGAATTCCAGCGATAAGGTAAAGATGCCCCAGCTGTAAGCATTCGCAAGCATTTTGGTGTTGCAGGGCTTGATATATTTTTTCTCGACCATTTTTTGAAGCACGGCGTCCGCAAAGTCCGA
>DAITPG010000238.1:0-1943 GCA_036833715.1 Eubacteriaceae bacterium
TGAGGACGTAGCGCTCGGTGGGCCGCCATACCGAGCGGCATCTCCAGAGCACGCGTTCCCACGGCAGCGGCACCTCCAATCGTTCGATCCTACGGCTGCGCGAAGTTGACCTTGGGCACCTGCTTGGCTTTAGTGACAAAGCCTTCGGCCTTTGGGCAGGCACAGCAATAAATGATACTTCATCAGTTGTAGCTGCAGGCTACGCTTTCAGCAGTGCAGCAGGAGCATATGCAACTATCGTAAAATTAACAAGAACTTTAATGATCATTCCGATCACGTTGTTTTTAGCATTTTGTACTACAAGAAAGAAAAAGACAGCAAATACAGAAAAAAAGTTTGACTTTATTAAAATATTCCCATGGTTTGTGCTTGGATTTATTGCAGCGGCATTCATGAATACTTTTATTGTGTTCCCCGAATGGTTGAAGACATCAATGGTTTATAGCGGCAAATTTGCTATCGTTATGGCCATGGCTGCCATAGGGCTAAAAACCAATCTTGCCAAGCTGATCAAAAGCGGACGAAAATCGATTTTGTTGGGATTGATTTGCTGGATTGTTTTATCCGTAACATCGCTGGCGGTTCAATATCTTATTTTATAAAATACGGCTATAAACAGCGATAACCGCAGATTTGTCTGCGGTTATCTTTTACTGAACAAACTGCTTATATTCCACATACCCTTCCTTCTCCATTTCCTCGAACGCGATAAAACGAAGCGCTGCGCTGTTGATGCAATAACGCAGCCCGCCTGCAGCCTTTGGCCCGTCGGTAAACACATGCCCCAAATGAGAATCCGCGTTTTTGCTTCTTACTTCGGTGCGTATCATGCCGTGCGTCAAATCTTTTTTTTCGTAAAGCGCTTCGCTTTCTATCGGTTTTGAAAAGCTGGGCCATCCGCAACCTGATTCAAATTTATCGCCCGACGCAAACAGCGGCTGACCGCTGACGATGTCCACGTAAATTCCTTTTTGATATTGGTTCCAATATTCGTTTTGGAAAGGCGGTTCGGTATGGCTTTCCTGCGTGACCTGATATTGCAGATTTGTTAATCGGGCGGCAAGCTCGTCTTTATCCGGTTTTTGATATTTAGACAAGGGCGTTAAGGGAGGGTCATTAAGGGATGAAAAATCCACATGACAATATCCGCCGGGATTTTTCTCCAGATAATTTTGATGATATTCTTCCGCCGGATAAAAATTTTGAAGCGGCAGCACTTCGGTAATGATGGGTTTTTTATATTGATATTGCTCATCGGATAATACGGACAAAATCGTCGGAAGCAGGGTTTCGTCCATATAATAGATGCCCGTGCGGTATTGCGTGCCGACATCATTACCCTGCCGGTTTAAAACCGTAGGATCGATGATTTTAAAATAGTATTTCAGCAACGTTTCGAGATTGACTTTATCCGCGTCATAGCGAATTTCTAGGGTTTCCGCATGGCCGGTTTTTCCGATATCGTGATATGTTGGTTTTTCTGTTGCGCCGTTGGCGTAACCTGCTATGGTTTCATAAACACCTGGGATTCTTGCAAAATAGGCCTGCACGCCCCAAAAGCATCCGCCCGCAAGCCATATTTTATTGAGCTTGTCCGCGTCATAAGCCTTTCCATTGTTCGGGTTTTGCGGCAAGGTTTGTTTATGTTTAAAAAGATTCATATTAATCTCCTTTATCTTTTTCTTCTATTATACTATAAATTAGAAATATTATAGATAATATAGCTACGTATGAAAAAAGAGCGTTTCCGACGCTCTTTCTTGCTTATACTTTTATGTACCGATTATATGTTGTTGTCTTTATTCTGGTTCTTATCCTGATTTTGCTCTTTGTCTTGGTTTTGTTCTTTATCTTGGTTTTGCTCTTTGTCTTGGTTTTGTTCTTTGTCGGATTTATCGTTATTTGATTTACCCGATCCATTGTCCGCATCGTCGTCTTCATCT
>DAITPG010000238.1:2043-4329 GCA_036833715.1 Eubacteriaceae bacterium
TCGGAAGGCTGATCATCCTCATCTTCGTCCGAACCGTCGTCTTTGTCTGATTTATCGTTATTTGATTTACCCGATCCATTGTCCGCATCGTCGTCTTCATCTTCGGAAGGCTGATCATCCTCATCTTCGTCCGAACCGTCGTCTTTGTCTGATTTATTTTTATTTGAATTGCCCGATCCATTATCGGCATCACTGTCTTCGTCATCGGAAGGCTGATCGTCGTTATCGTCTGAATCGTCCTTGCCATCGCCTGTTTGATTTTTATTGTTTTCTTTGATCGTCTTCATGATCTCTTTGACGGGCTTATCCACCCAATCGTCAATAAGGATTTCATCAGGATTTTCGCAGCTGTCTTTCAATTTTTCAATGAGATTGAGTTTACCCGGGGTTATTCCCAATTTTTTTGCTTCTTCAACTCTTTCTTTGCCTACGCTTATCACTTCGACATCGACCGAAATATCCTCATCATTGAGATCTTCTTCTGTTTCGGTTTGAAGTTCCTCTGCCAGTTCATCTGCTGAAGATTCATTTGCGCAGGCGGTCGCAATAATGATAGCTCCACGATCACTGCCTGCAAAATAACCTTCGGTTTCGATTTGATTGACCGTATCTTCGATTGCCCGGTTAATGGATGCATAATGTAAATTTAGATTTTCGATAATTTCTTTTCCGTCGTCATTGAGTCCGGTAGCGCTTAAAACCAAATTAAATCTGTTCACCGTGTATTCAACGGAAGGATTTACATCCAAGCTGACATACATGTAGGGAGAAAAAAATAACCATGCGCCCAAGCCGATAATCGCAGCGGATGAACATGCTGAGATAGCCCATAAAGATTTTTTTCGTGTTTTAACTTCTTTTTCATTCATTTCCGTCACCTGTCCGATCTTATAATTTTTATTTTTTAATCTGACAATGCGCCCATCCTGAGTCAGGGCCGCAGCGAAATGTTTTTTAACTTCAACGATCACTACTTTCATTTTGCGGCTTCCTTTCTCATCGAGTACATGTATGCGGATAAATAAGGAAATTCTCCGTGGAGTATTTCAATAACCGCTATTATATATTTTCGATGACGGTCGAAAATTTTTCGGGGTAGGTTAAGTCTTTTTTGCAAATATTTTATCGGCAGTTGTTTTGTCGTAAACAACTCAGTCAATAAATCGATATCAATTAATACTTCATTGACTATTTCTCGGCAGGCCGTTTTTGTTTTCTCCGATTTGGGAGAACATTTAATCAGATCATAAAAAGAAAAACCATATGATAAAAGTATTTCAGATATGGCTTCAATTTCTAATTTCAGGGAATTATCTTCCTCGTATTGTATATTTTTTATGATATCCGCTTGCAGTTCCGTATCTTGAGCAGAAGAAGCGCTTCCGGCAAACAGCGTCGGATCAATTAAAATTTCATTTTCTCGTCTTTTGCTCAATCGCAAATGATCGGTGAGCCTTCTTGCTATAACGAGTTTTGTAAAGCCGTAAAAACTGCCTTTATCGATCGCATACTCACGGATAGCTTCGGAAAATGCACACAATGCGATCGACCATTCATCGTCGCTTCGGCTCACATATCTTCCGCAGCAATCTGATGCGCATTTTACTATAAAAAATTCATGGTTTTTTATTATCATATTCAGGGTTTCTTCGTTATAACGGCCGTTTATGATTTCTATATCGATATCGCGCATATTTCCCTCTGCACTTTATATCGACAAAAAAACAATTTTTTTTATATGCAGTGAAATTTATAAAATAAAACGTGCAGCCTGCCGCAAAATATCTTCGATTTTTAAATTGTCCAGATCATTTAAAGAACTTGTGGCTTTTGGATTTGGTGCTCGATCCGCTATTGTTTTTTCCATCCACATGACATCGCGCCATTCGCCCAGTTTAAAGCCCGTCTCCTTTAAAACCGCAGCAGGCTTAAAACCCATTGCGGAGTGGAAGCCGATGCTTTTTTCGTTGGGCACCGTAATAATCGCATAAACATTAATGAACCCTTGCAGTTTCGCGAGTTCGAAAAGAGCACAATAAAAGGCGGTCGCTATTTTTTTTCCGTGAAAATTTTCATCGATATAAACGGATGTTTCGACATCCCATTGGTAGGCTGCGCGTTCTTTAAATAGGTTATAATACGCATAACCGACGATTCGGCCCTCTATTTCGCAAACCAGATAAGGAAACGCCGGACGGATCTTTTTAAGCCGGGATAAAAACTCGCCTTCAGTCGGAACCGTATATTCAAAAGTAATCGCCGTATTCATTACATAGGGTTTATATA
>DAITPG010000239.1:0-4323 GCA_036833715.1 Eubacteriaceae bacterium
CCGTTTTTACGCACCACATCCATCATGTTGAGCGCGATCACCACGGGAATGCCCGTTTCGATCAGCTGCGTCGTTAAGTACAGATTTCGTTCGATGTTGGACGCGTCGATGATGTTGATGATCGCGTCCGGCCTTTCGCCGATCAAAAAGTCCCTTGTGACCACTTCTTCCAGCGTATAGGGCGAAAGGGAATAGATGCCCGGCAGATCGACGATAGTGACGTCTTTATGATTCCTTAATTTTCCTTCTTTTTTTTCTACGGTAACCCCCGGCCAGTTGCCGACATATTGCGATGAACCCGTAAGGGCGTTAAACATCGTCGTCTTTCCGCTGTTGGGGTTGCCTGCCAGCGCTATTTTCATGATTCCTCCTTGTGGTTAGCATAAACTAACTATCAGTCCTTTAAAAAGCAGAGTGCCTGCTGTTTCTCCGCCGCTTTTATTCCACCAGTATTTTGCCCGCGTCCTCTTTGCGCAGGGAAAGTTCGTATCCGCGCACGGTGACTTCGATGGGGTCGCCCAGCGGCGCTACTTTTCTTAAAAAAACCGAAACGCCTTTGGTGATACCCATGTCCATGATGCGTCTTTTGACGGCGCCGTCACAGTCGATGCTTTTCACCACAACCGTTTCACCTGTTTTGATCTCTTTGAGTGTTCTCATAGCTGCTTCCTTTCATGATTACTATATCCTTCATTTTAATGAATGACTTGATAATTGATCGTTAAGAACGCGTGCCCGGCAATTCGGTAAAGTTCATTGACTGCCGGCACTTGACGAAATAACGAGATCAGGGTCAGCGCGCTTAAATGATGATGCGGTTGGCCATCGTCTTATCGATCGCGATGCGCGCTTCCTTGACGTTAAGGATGATGTTTCCGCCCAATTCGGTAATCACGGTCACATTTCCGCCCACAACAAAGCCCAGGCTTTCCAGAAAGCGTTTGGTATCGTCCTTACCGTTGATTTTTTTGATGGTGCAGTTTTCTCCGGTTTTGGCCATTGTCAGCGGCATAGCATTTCCTCCTATTCATAAGGTTAGTTTTTGCTAACCTTTGGGTCAAAGAATGGAGTTAGGTTACTCTAACTCTGTACTAAGTTTACCATGACTAACTGCCGGTGTCAACAGAAATTTATTATTTCTCTTGATAAGCAAAAACAACTCTGATAACATAATATTCAAGGATAGGAGTTGAGGACATGAAAAGCCACGAATCAGCGGAAGATTATCTCGAAACCATACTCGTTTTGCTCAAACGCAACGGCCAGGTGCGCTCCATCGATATCGCCACCGAAATGAATTTCTCCAAACCCAGCATCAGCAACGCCATGAAGAATTTTCGCGAGCAGGGTTACATTACGGTGGATGACGGCGGACACATCATCCTTACCCCAACGGGGCGCGAGCTTGCGGAGCGCGTCTACGAACGCCACCAGCTGCTCACCCAGTTTCTGGTTGCGCTCGGCGTAGCCAAGGAAACGGCCCTGGAGGATGCCTGCCGCATCGAGCATGTCATCAGCGAAGAAAGTTTCGAGAAAATCAAGCAGCATATCAAGGTCTATGTGAATAAGTAAAAAATCTTCCAAGCGAAGATTTTTTTTGTACTATGCCGCATGGCCGGTACGTTCAGAATTTTATAAGGCAGGATAGTCATGAAATACCTCGTTTTTGCGGGTACCGCAATCAACTTAGTCTTGACCTTTTCGTACATAAAAAAGGTGGCGCAGGGAGCCGTGCAGCCAAACCGCGTCAGCTGGCTGATGTGGTCGGCGGCTCCGATGATCGCAGCGGCGGCGGAAATCAGCCGCGGAGTCGGGCTTGCCGCGCTGCCGGTGTTTATGTCCGGCTTTACGCCGCTTGTGGTATTTATCGTATCCTTTTTTAATAAAAAAGCCTATTGGAGGCTTTCCGCCGCCGATTACGCCTGCGGCGCCGTTTCGCTTCTGGCACTGGCGGTGTGGGCTTTGTCAAAAAATCCCGATTACGCCATACTCTTTGCCGTCCTCAGCGACGCGTTCGCCGCCGTGCCCACGGTAGCAAAGGCATGGAAGCATCCGCAGTCCGAAAGCGCAGCCGCTTACATCGGCGGGCTCATTTTGTCGACCTCGAGCTTTTTTGCCGTGCAGACCCTCAACTTCGCTTCGCTGGCTTTCCCTGTTTATCTGACGGCGCTGAATGTTTTGATATTGTTTGCGATTTGGCATAAAGCTTCCAAGGATGAATGAGATTACTGATTACTATTTATTAATGTTTATTCAAAGGAACCAAAAGCACCGTTGACATTTTTCAGTATGTTCGATTTATGATTATTTTGCTGTGTGCTATAATAATAAAAATGATAATCAGTATGTAGTTTTTTTCAATATGGAGCAGTTATGAAAATTGAAATCGGCGAATCTCTTTTATTATCTTGGCTAAGGCATATCAAAGAATGCCAGATAGTACAAACTAATTGGAAAGCATCCTCTAAATGGATGCTTAACAATAAAGATAAGCTTGTTCAAATTATGCAAAGTTCTTCCGATTATTTTAAAGAAAAATATAATTATGACTTATATAAAGGAACCGTCGGGTTGGACCAACTGTTAGCGCAAGCTGAAATTGATGTAATCGGAATTTCTTTTTCAGACGGGGAAAACCATTTATATGCGGTAGATGTTGCATTTCATGAAAGCGGATTAAATTACGGTTTAAGAGACGAAACTGTCAGCAGAGTAATAAAAAAATGTATCCGAACTGCTTTGTGCATTCATGGTTACTATAATATTAATAAGGCGACCATTATTTTTGCATCTCCGAAAATCAATCCCGGCATTTATAAAGATATTATAGCTACGGTTGACGATATGCTGTTTGCAATGAAGGAAGCAGATTTGGATTTTGATATTCGAATTATTGCAAATGAGGATTTTAGTGATAAAATACTTGAACCGCTTCTAAATGTTCTTGACGGAGTGGCAGATACATCCGAGTTATTTATGAGAAGCTTACAAATGTATAATTTATTTGCCGCGAAGCCGCAAAAGGCTACGATTAACAAACAGGTAACCAAACGCATCAGTACCGAGTTGAAACCAATCAATTACAACGGGATTGATGGAATCGAGGAAATGAAGATTGGGGTTGTTGTCCGTACAATCCTTCGCCGGATACTTGAAAGCGGTACGGTAACGCCTGACGAAATCGAAAAAATGCAAACGAAAGAATATTCAAAGCTGACTTTCGATATACAATATCCCTTATTAAAAAAATTGGATTATATCAATGAGCAGAGTCCATTACGATACTATTCCTCTCCGATAGAAATTTTCGGCGAAAAATATTTTTTGTGTTCGGAATGGTTTGAAGTGCCTGCAAATAACGACAGGCCATACTTAGAAAAATGGCTTATTGGGCACCAAAACACTCAAAATGCTTAAACATTATAAATTAAACCTGAAAGGAAACGCAAACCATGAACTTATACGATCAAATATTCATCCGTAAATCCATAAGAAAATATGATCTGACGCCCCTTACGCCCGACATGCTGGCGCGCGTCAAGGAAGCCGCGGACAACGCCAAGCCGCTGGACCCGGCGGTGCAGTGCGCGGCGGTGATTCTGGACGCAGACCGGGTAAAGGCGGGTGTGAAGGCGCCGCATTACTTGTGTTTTTACTCCGAGGACACGCAAATCTCGCTGTTGAACGCGGGCTTTATGCTGCAGCAGGTGTGCCTTACGCTCACCGCCATCGGGCTGGGCTCCTGCTGGCTGGGCATGATCAAGCCGCAAAAGACCGACTACAAGGGATTAAAGTATGTGATCGGGCTGGCGTTCGGCCGCGCGGATGAACCGCTCACGCGCGCATCCGCAGCCGAATTTAAGCGCAAGAGCCTCGAGAAAACAGCCGAAGGGACCGAAGCGTTTGCCGACATGCTGGAAGCCGCCCGCCTTGCGCCCTCGGCCGTCAATTCGCAGCCATGGCTGTTTAGCGCCGATAACGGCAAACTGATCGTGAGCCGCGAAAAGCTCAACATCGTCAAGCCGCCGATTTTCGGAAGGCTCAATCAAATCGATACAGGCATTGCGCTTTGCCATATCGATGCCGCCGCGGAGCATTTCGGCAAAAAGGCCGAATTCACGTTTAGCGGCTGCCCCGATACCAAAAGCAGCGTGTTTATGGCGGCGGTGGAGTTTATTTAAATTGTTCGTGATTTTTTACTTCGGATCGTATATAAACTGCGGTCATGCCGCGTCGGCGGCAGCGACCAACTTTTCTCGAAAAGTTGGCAAAAGGTACTCGCTGATAAGGCCTGCGGGAACGTTACCTTCAGGGTTTTGACAA
>DAITPG010000240.1:0-4280 GCA_036833715.1 Eubacteriaceae bacterium
TATTAAGGTCTTTTAAATATTTAACGACTTGCATCGCTTCATTGGGGCCTACAAGGATTTCCCAACCCGGTAATTTGTCTTCGATTTCGCCTTTGAGGACGGCAACCTTACCCGGAAGGACGAGTTTTCTGGATTTGACCTTGCCTTCGATATCGGCTTCCGTAAAGAATTTGGCGATGGAGGAAGCGCTCAGCTTGCCTGCCGCCCATGCGGTAAGTACCGAATATCCGCCGGCGTCGGGGATAATAAGGTTAACGGGTACGCCCGAACGTTCCATTTCGCCCGAAATTACGAAGTACGAAAGCGCGAAGTCAACGGTCAAAGCGCAAACGGAATTTTCATCCGCGCCGTTTATTTTATAGATGCCCGGTTCGACTCTCATCGGTTTTTGCGGGTCGGTGTAGATATTCTGTCTGAGTCCGTAAAGCGGAAGCGCCTGTGCGTAGCTCATATCATCCATGACAATGATGGAACCGTACTTCATGGTGAAGAGAGTCGCAAGAGCGGTCTGCATGATGTCGTCGCCGATTGCGAGTCTGGCGGTGTTGACAAGAGTAGGATACCCGAATACGCGGTCGTTATTCTTGATGGCCGCTCTTCTGATCTGAACCGCATTGCCGAAAGCAGCTTTGATGGATTCAACGCCTGCGTCGATGATGAGGTTTTTGTTTCCTGCAGCTTCAAGTTTTGCGATGGTGTCATAAAGGGTATCGAGGTCTTTGCCTTTTACGCCGAGCGTAGCGTCATATTCTTTGGCGAGAGCGTTCATGGTTTCGCAGTTTTCCATAGTGGCGCCGAGCAGAATCGGTTTGGTGCCTTTTACGATTTCGAGCGCTTTTTTAGCGACATCGGGATTTGCGCAGCTGAGAATGAGCGCTCTGTTGGCTGCGGCAGCTTTGGTTACGAGTGCAAGATATTTGTCTTCGCCTTTGCCCTCAACGTAGTTGACATAAATAAATTCAACATACATTCTTTCGCCGATGCGCTGATAGTCGATCTGAGCGAGATTTGCGAAGGTTTCATCGTTTTTAGCGTCTTCTTCAGCGTTGCAGACAGAAACGGCAAATAAGTTTTTGCTCACGAAAGTTTTTTCGTGACGGGCAAGAACGGTTTCTCCGCCAAGCGTATGAGCGTTATCGCCTGTTCCGACTTTGATGGTTTTCATCGGCGGAGCCGTAGCTTCAGCCAGTTGTGCTTTTACTTCTTCCGAAATATGCGGACATTTTTCGAGCGGGATAGCGCCCTGAGCAACTTTCATTGCAAATGCCATGCAAGTGGGGTTACCGCATTCTTTGCAGTTGGTTTTCGGTGTAATTTTAAATATATCAATACCTGTAAGTGCCATTATTATTCCTCCGATTCCTTTCCTGTAATTACATTAATTCTTTCACGAGTTTTGATACGGTGGCAACAGATTTGGGATGTCTTAAGATGACAGCGTTAGAGCCGGAAGCCAGGCAGGCTACAGCCGTAACAACTTCCATGTTGACTCCTCTGAGCTCGATATCGCCCCATTCCGGCGCATCTGCTTCGGACATAACGGATTCTTTGACCGTCCAGGTTTCAAAGGAAACCGGCGTTACGATGGGCATCTGAAGCATCGTGTCGTTCTGAGACAATGCGGCAAGCAGTACTCTGTCCAGGGTAGAGGATACATACTCAAAACCGTAGCCGGCTGCTGCGGAACCGAGGTTCATAACAATGCTGGAGCCTTTGACTCCGAGCTGCGTAAGTAAGACATTGAGCTGTTTGGCAAGGTTGATGTCAACGGCGGATTCCGCGCCCACAACCTGATTGTATGCAAGGCCTGCGGCTGCGCCGACTTGTTTGTAATTTTCTTCTTTAGCGGATAATAAAGCCACGTTTTTGCCCTGAAGAGCTTCGGCGATCTTTTCGAAAAGAACCGCGTCTTTTTCATTGTTTTTGCAGCCTGCTACCATCAAAGGGATACTGATGGCATCGGCCACTTCTTTTGCGATCTGTACGCATTCTTCAACGGATTTGTTTTCGGCGTTGGGATCAGCGCCTTCCAGTCTTAAGCAGATAAAATCTGCTCCTTCCATGTCCTGTGCCTTTTTTGCGATTTCCGCAATGCTTGCGGCACCTGCGTAATAGGCTTTGAGTCCTTCGGAATAGCCTTCTGCGCCGAGATCGGAAATTTCTACACCGATTTTGGGAGAATTTTCAATGGGTGCGTCGAAAGTGTAAAACGGAAGTACGTTTTGGCCCCCAAGCGCGATCTTCTTATCACCGCTGCCGATTTCAACTGTACCGATGGCAGCATTGAATTTTTGAGGTGATTGTTTAAACGGCATTTTAAATAGTCCTCCTAATTAAAATAAATATATAAAATTATTAAAAACAAACTTAAATTCCAAGTTTGTCCATAATTTCTCTTACGGCCTTTTTGGAAACCGAATCTTCGGGGAGCGTAGATGTGGGTTTTCCCGCGCTGTCGTATTCATAAACAAGTTCATCCTGAGGAACAACGCCGATCAAATCGAGGTTTTGAATTTTGATCTCTTCGAGTATTCCCTCATTAAGGATGCCGCCGGGTGCGCGGTTGATGATGAGTTTGATCTCTTTGGCTTTGATCTTTAAGTCTCCGATCAATGCGGCGATACGGCCTACGGCCTGAACGCCTCTGCGGGAGCAGTCGCTGATGAGCAGTATGGTATCCACATGCGGCAAAATGCCTCTGCTGATATGCTCCATGCCCGCTTCATTATCAACGACGACATATCGGTAATTGCTCTGAAATTTATCGAGCTGCGTTTTTAATACGCCGTTGACATAACAATAGCATCCTTCGCCCTGGGTTCTGCCCATAACGAGCATATCATATTCATCCTGTTCGATGAGTGCCTGGTTAAATTTAAAATTCATGTAATCGGCTTTTGAAGTGCCCGGCGGTATCGGATTTACGGGAGCCATTTCCGCTCTCAGTACTTCTTCCCGGATCTGTCCGATTGTCGTTTCTATTTCAACACCCAAAACTTCATTCAAATTGGAATTCGCGTCGGCATCCACTGCCAAAATCGGGCCTTTGCCCGTCTTGGTGAGATAATCGATGATCATTCCGCAAATCGTGGTTTTTCCGGTTCCGCCTTTTCCTGCGACTGCGATTGTATAAGTCATGTAATTTCTCCTTCTGGCGCTATATCATAGCTATTCAATAATTTATATATGCATTATTATAACTATTTTTCATGTTTTTTACAAGCCATTCTTGTTGCGGCTTGGGCTGACTGATTACATTCCCGCTAAAAGTATCCCATATCAGCGGGAGAATATGCCGAACAAATAGGATTTGGGGCAATTATTTGTTATAATCTTAAAAAGATAAAAATTGCAGAGAGAAATTATGGAAAGATTTTACAGAGATGCCATGAAAGCAGATGATCTGGTCTATTTTCAGGTAAAAATAAAGCAGACGGATCTTTGGATCGGAGCCGAGTATGACTTATCGAAAGAAAGCTTCGAAATCGTCCGAAAGCTCCGTGATCAGCTCGAAAATTATATTGAAGAACATCCCGCATTCGAAAAAGCCTTGGCGCCGATATCACTATATCGCACAGCGCCGGTGATTGCGCGCAGAATGGCGGTTGCCGCAAGATCGGCACAGGTGGGTCCCATGGCCGCTGTCGCAGGAGGTTTCAGCCAAATGCTTGCCGATGAACTTTCTCCGCTGACCGATAATTTGATCATTGAAAACGGAGGCGATCTCTATATCAAAACGAATACTTCCAGAGTCGTTTCAATTTACGCAGGTGAAAACAAATTTAAAAATCATTTGAAAATTAAGATTGATACCGAAGACTCGCCGATCAGCGTCTGCACATCCTCGGGAGTGATGGGTCCGTCGTTGAGTTTCGGAGCGGCAGATGCGGTAACGATCTTAGCCGAAAATGCTTTTTTGGCGGATGCAGCCGCAACGTCCGTATGCAACCGTGTCAAAAGCGGCGATGATATTCAGAGAGCGCTCGATTATGCCATGTCGATCCAAAATATCTTGGGCGCCGTCATCCTTATTGAAGATAAAATGGGCGCTGTGGGGAATGTGAAATTCTTATAAACTCTGCGTTTATTATACATCCCAAGGCCAAAAATGAGAAGAGAAATAAATAAAATTTCTTCATTTTTTTCTTCATTTAATAAGGAATTTCAATAATTTTCTTTAGATATCGTTTACATTTCCTTGGATATTTATTAATATATATAAAATTTATTTATTTTTGTTTTTTTTAATTTTTCTCATTGATTTTACATATAAATAAACA
>DAITPG010000241.1:0-4274 GCA_036833715.1 Eubacteriaceae bacterium
GCGACGGCATTTATGATTCGGAAGGAACCGATGTCATTGAATTGAAAAATATCGCCATCGGTTCGGACGGAACCATCACCGGCACCGACACCAACGGACAGGTCATCGCAATCGGCCAGATCTGCCTGGCCAATATTCCAAATCCCGGAGCGCTGGTGGAAGAAGGTAATTCCTACTTTGCGGCTGTCAACAACACCGGAGATATCACGTATTCGGCGGCTGGCGAAGGTGTTACCGGACAGCTCACCGCAGGCGGTCTTGAAATGTCCAATGTGGACTTATCCAATGAATTCTCGGATATGATCATCACACAGCGCGGCTTTCAGGCAAACTCCCGCATCATAACCGTGGGAGACCAGATGCTCGAAGAACTTGTCAATATGAAGAGATAAGGATTGATCCATTTAAGCTGCTGCCCTTAGCGGGCAGCAGCCATAAGGAGAATAAAATGATCGAATTAACCGATTTAAACGGCGTCGAGTTTATTTTAAACAGCAACCAAATTGAGTCCATCAGAAATATACCCGAGACAAAAATCACACTTACAAACGGAAACTTTTATTTGGTCAGGGAAGACAAGGAAGAGATCGTCGATAAAGTCATCGCTTATAATAAAGAGATTTTTACGAAATTGATAAGGATTAATTAGCAATAATCTTCTAAAAGGGGATATGTCTCATGGATTTAACAACCATTATAGGAATTTTGCTCGGTTTTACAGTTATTGTGTTCGGTATAACGGACGGCGGAAAATTATTGGATTTCTATGATTTCGGAAGCGTTCTGATCACCATCGGCGGTACGATTTTTGCGACTTTCGCATCTTTTCCGCTTAACACTTTTACGAAGATACCGAAACATTTTAAGATTTTAACGCAGCAAAGCAAAATCAAGCCTCAGGATTATATCAATATTTTGGTGGAGCTTGCCCAGGAAGCCCGCAGAAAGGGTATTCTTGCGCTTGAAGATAAGGCGAAGGAACAGAAGGATCCTTTTCTGGTCAACAGCATTATGCTGATCGTTGATGCCATCGAGCCCGAAAAAGCAAGAGAAATACTTGAAAATGAATTAAATAATCTGGATACGCGTCACGGAGAAGCGTGGAAGCTGTATGAAAAATCGGCTCAATACGCACCCGCGTTCGGTATGATCGGCACCCTGATTGGTCTGGTCAATATGCTTAAGCATCTGGATCTGGAGGCGGAAGGCGGGGCAACAGCGCTTGCCGGAGGCATGTCAACCGCTTTGATCACTACTTTTTATGGAGTTATTTTGGCTAACTTATTGTTTATGCCGATCTCAAATAAACTCAGAATAAGACATGATGAAGAGATGCTGTGCAAAGAAATTATCGTGGAAGGCGTGCTGGCCATTCAATCGGGTGAAAACCCCAATCATATCAAGGAACGCCTGATGACTTATTTGAACAGTATGAAGAGAACGGGAGACGGCAAGAAAAAAGAGGCGAAGCAAGCGCCCGAAAAATCCAAAGCCGGCAAAAAGCAGGCGGTATAAATCGATAAGGGAGTTCTATCATGAGAAGGCAAAAATCGGATGACGGACCGGGCGGCGCCAATTGGATGGATACCTACGGGGATCTGGTCACCTTATTACTGACATTTTTTGTGTTGTTATATGCGATGTCCACTATCGACGCATCCAAATGGAGGACTTTGGCGGCAGCCTTCAACAAAGACGCAGCCACACAGGTCGTAGATGAAGGGAAAGGCTTGGGAGCCAATCAGGATCAGGATGACGGAATCGATCCGGATGGAAGCGTGAGCGAGGTAACGGAATTCAGCCAGCTGTACGAATATTTAAACAAGTATGTACAGGACAACAATCTGGGTGATACCGTCAAGTTGTTCAAAGGAGAGGGCTATACCTTCATAACCTTTCAAAATAATATCTTTTTTGAAGGCGACAGCTCCATACTCCTGCCGCAAGGACAGCAGATATTGGATTATTTGGCCAAAGGTATTGCCGGCATACCGGATGAAATCGGAGAAATGCGTTTTTACGGTCATACAGCCCAGAGAGGCTCGTCGATGCCGACGGATCCTGCGGTAATTGCGTTTGACCGGCAGCTTTCGGTAGATCGATCGACCACTGTGCTTCTATACATCCAGTTTAAAAACATTATTGAGCCGATCAAAATGGTTGCCGAAGGATACGGGCTGTACCGGCCCTTTGTGCCCCATGACGGAACGGAAGAAACACGCATGAAGAACAGGAGAGTCGAAATCTATATAATGGAAGCGAATGCAGAGGAGCTCTCTTTGGAAGAAATTTACGATCAAATGAAAAAATAACGGATCATTACATAGAAAGGAATCGGATAATGGCAGAGGTTTTATCACAACAACAAATCGATGAGCTGTTAGGAAATTTATTGAGCGGCGATGTGGATCTTGATGAGATCAAAGAGCAGTCTGCCATGAAAAAGGTCAAAGACTACGACTTTCGCTCACCAAAGAAATTTACAAGGGAACAGCTGAAGCTGATCGACAGCATTCATGACAGTTTTGCAAAATTTGCATCATCGCAGCTTTCCAGTCTGCTGCGCATTCCGTTTGAAATCGAAGTCAATCAAATCGAAGAGCAGCAGTTCAGCGAATTTAACAACGCCTTAAACGATTCCGTAATGGTGGGTCTTCTCGATCTTCAAAAGGATGATCAAAGCGATGAGCGTCAGCAAATGCTTATTGAAGTCGCAAAACCGATCGCATTTTTCGTAATCGATAAATTTCTGGGCGGCAGCGGGGACAACCTTCAAAACAGAGACAGCGAATTTACCGATATCGAAATTTCGCTGATGGAATATTTTTTCAACCAGCTGATCACGGCAATCAAAAATTCATGGATCAACTTTTTTACTGTAAACCCCTATCTGACACAAATTGAAACCAATTCTCGGATGCTGCAATCCATTGCACCGGGCGAAACCGTGATCATCGTAGTTCTTCAGATCACGGTCAATAATACGGTAGGGACCGTCAATATCTGTCTTCCGAAATCTACGCTGGATGCGATATTTAAAGTATTTGAATCCAAGCATCCCAAACCCTCTCGATCCAACGCAGCCTCGGAAGAAAAGGCGCAGATAAGAAAAAAAATAATTATGGAAAAACTCAATGATTCACCACTGAATGTCAAAGGTCTTCTCGGGCAGACCGAAATAACGCTCCAGGAGCTTTTAAACCTGGAAGCCGGCGACATCATTCCTTTAAACACAGCAGTTAACGAAAATAAAGTCGTTGTGCATATAGAAGATATTCCCTGGTTTTACGGAGCCATAGGAACCAAAAACAATAAATACGCAATTAAGATAGTTGAACAATACTGATAAAGGAAGGTGATCTTATTGAATCCGAACCAAATTACAAGCTTATCCGAACTGGAGATTGATGCTATCGGTGAAATTATGAATATCAGCTTGGGTTCTTCGGTAACATCGGTTTCCACCATGCTGGATAAACGGGTCAATATAACGACTCCCGTGGTGGAATTGACTACAGTCGAAAATTTTATGTTTGAATCTTACGAGCCTGCAGTAGGTGTAGAGATCAACTACACGGAGGGCCTGGTGGGAACCAATGTCATGATCTTAAAAGAATCGGACATTAAAATCATTGTCGGGCTACTGCTCGGGATCGATTATTCCAACCAAAAATTCGAAATGGACGAAATGAATACAAGCGCGGTCTGTGAAGTCATGAATCAAATGATGGGCGCATCGGCGACGGCTTTATCTCAATTTTTAGGATACAGTGTAAGCATTTCGACCCCAAATTCTTTTCCGATCCTCGACCGTACCGAATTTAAAAATAAGTATTTTCAAAATCAAGGCGAAACCATCGTAGCGGTTAAATTCATATTTAAAGTTGAGGAACTCATCAACAGCGAATTCATCAATGTAATCAATATCGATCTGGCTAAAAAGATGATCCAACCGTTTGTAACCATTTCCGAACCGGAACCGGTACAGCCTCCCAAGCAAGTATCTAAGGCGGCAGAGCTTAAAAATCTGCAGCCTGCCATGGATGGTCCGGTACAGGCAGCCGCTACTAAAAAACCGCTCGGACGTCAGGCAGAGCCGCCGGTACAGCATCAGATAGAAAAAACAAATTTTAAAAGCTTTGATGAAGAACAGGCCATCCTATCGGCAGCGCAGGCGAATAATCTTAATTTGATCATGTCAGTACCGCTTCAGATCACCGTAGAGATAGGCAGAACTAAGAGAAAGGTTAAGGAAATCTTGGAAATGGCGCCCG
>DAITPG010000242.1:0-4259 GCA_036833715.1 Eubacteriaceae bacterium
CAATTCCGATATCAGCGTATAGATACCGTCGTTGAAACCGATGATAACCGTATGGCCGCTTTCGATGACCTTGGATGTGCCTTTTCTGAGCGCGTATAATTTTTGCTCGAAACCGGTGCTGATAATACCGATCAAAATACTGGTTACAAAAATGCCGCAGACCGTAACGACGGACATCAAGATTAGATAGCCTATGTTTGAGGGATCGTCCCCTGCGAGCGTACCTGCGTCAATGGCATGCATCAAACTCTGCCAAATCGTGTAACCCGCCGTGAAATCCTTGCTGAGCATTGCGCCTAAAATACCCGAAATGATCACGACGACTGCCGTTATCAAAAACAGCATTACGACTAACGCGATGGTGCCTTTTGACATAAGGATATCAAACAGGTAGCTCATCTTTTCTTTAAAGCTTGGTTTATTCATTCATCTGCCCCCGGTTGATGCGGCCATTCTTTTATTATCTGCCGCAACATAAAAATGGAAATATCTACATTTTACCAAATAAAATGAGATATTTCCACATTATTTTCAATACGATCTTAAAAGCCCGGATCTACATTTTGTTTCTGCCTTTCCTGCATCCCAAATAAGATTAAAAGCGTCCGATATTTCTTGCGATCATAAACGCTTCGGTATTGGCACTTGTGATGTTTCGAGGAGTCACACAATCTCCGATCTGGTAAAACTCGGGAGCGCAGCAGTTGAAGGAAATCGCTTCATCCCGCAAGGGCGCCTGTCCCACGGCATAGATAACCGTATCGGCATCATAGCTTTTGGTTTGTCCTTCTGATTCCGCGATAACGCCGTTTTCGGTGATCTCCACCGCTTTTGTATTAAAATCAACGTTAAGGCCCTGTTTTTTCATTTCGACTTTCAGTCCCATGATATGCAGGAAGTTGCCGCCGTCATTGATCTTGTCCGTCAGCTCTAACACAAGCGCCTTTCTGCCATGATGGATCAAATGCAATCCGAGCTCGATGCCAACCAGACCCGCACCCAAAATAACGACATTTTTTCCTACCTTGTCCAAATCATCATATGCCTGCTGAGCAGACATCACATGCGGCGCGTCTATGCCAGCGATTTTCGGTTTAAGCGGTCTTGCCCCGGTTGCGGCAATGATCACATCTGCACCGATCTCCTGCGCGTACTCTGCGTTAACCTGGGTATCAAGTCGAAGGTCGATCCCGCTCTCATGCACGGCCTTTTCCTGCTGATTGAGATAATGATCCAGCGTTTTTTTAAAATAAACATCCTCTTCGCAGCGGAGCACTCCGCCGAGCCTGCCGGTTTTTTCGCATAAAATGACTTCATGGCCGCGCGCATGGGCCGTTAACGCAGCCTGCATGCCCCCGATGCCTCCGCCGACCACAAGTACTTTTTTCTTTTTTGCCGCCGGGATTTCATATTTAAGTTCCAATTCGCGTCCGCTTTCGGGATTGATGGCGCAGTAAGGCTCTCCCCATACCATTTCGGCTGAGAAACAGGAAAGGCAGCGCATGCATTTTCTGGCTTTATCCGCATTGCCCGTGCGCGCTTTGATCGGAAAGTCGGGATCGGCAAGCAGCTGTCTGGCCATTTCAACCACATCGGCTTTGCCGGTTGCGATGATCTCCTCCATCAGTTCGGCATCGTTGAGCGCCCCGACGGTCGCCACAGCGGTTTTTACGTGTTTTTTGATTTCCGCCGCGTATTTTACGTTGACGCCGTCCTCTAAAAACATGCTGGGATGCGTGACGGGGAATACTTCCTCGATCTCGTGGCTGCCGGCCGATACATGAATAAGATCAACATGGCCTTCCAGCTGTCTGGCGATGGCAATGCCCTCGTCAATGCCGTAGCCGCCATCATAGCATTCGGAACCGCTGATGCGAATTTCAATGGGAAATGCGGCGCCGACTTCCTTGCGAATGGCATCGCATACCGCAACGATGAGTCGCGCGCGGTTTTCAACGGCAGCACCGCCCCATCGGTCTTTTCTTGTATTGGTTGTCGGAGACAAAAACTGATGCAGCAGCCAGCCATGCCCCGCATGCACCGTTACCATGCCGAATCCGCATCGCTTGGCAAGCGCGGCTCCTTCGGCAAATTTCTTAATCGTTCGTTCGATGATCTCCTCATCCATGGCAAGGATGCGCCTGCCGCCGATCTCGCATTCCACAGGGCCGTACGCTTTTCCGTGGGATTCCGCTCCAAAAAACGAAAGGCTCCGGTTTGCGTACATGCCCGTATGCTGTAGCTCCAGCGATGCGACCGCGCCGTAAGAGCTAACCGCGTGCGCAATCCTCGAAAGGTTGGTGCCGATTCCGGGCGTGTCCAGACAGATGTGATTTCTTCCGCCCTTGCCAAGCTCTCCGTCAACAACGCCTTCAAAGGATGTGACGCTCGCGGCTCCGCCGCGCGCCTTTCGTTCATAATAGGCTGCGGCGCCTTCGTTTAGGTAACCGTCCCCGTTGATGTTTTGATAACCAGTCGGAGACGCGAAAATACGGTTTCGAAACAAAGTATTTCCCAGTATTATCGGCCTAAATAAATTTGGATATTTGCATGGATTCATTTTTATCTCCTTTAACGTTTTGATTTTTTTGTTGCTACAACTATTATAACGGATATTAACGATTACGCAATAAAAAAGGACAGCCTTTCAACTGTCGCTGTTTATAGACATAAAAAAAATCAGATCGCATATAATAAATACTCGGTAGGGAGAATGGCAGAACCGTAATAACGGATATAAAAACGGTAGGTCTGATCATATTCATAAATCATCTTTGCTAATTTCCAAGGGTCCTTGTGATTGTGATAGATGCTCAAGGCCAGCTTCGGATGATGTTTTCTGATCGTTTCCGCACAGCCCGCAAGCGCATCCGCTTCCGCTCCTTCGATGTCCATTTTGATAAAGGTTACGCGTTCTTTGATATCGTCATCGATCTTTACGATGGGCACAGCGTAGGAACCTTCATCAGCCAAATGGATAATGGATGATAATTCATTGGCGGATATAAACATGGTGCCGTTTTCGCTTGCAGCGCCTTTTTCGCATATTTCGATATTTTCAAGTTCCAGGCGCCGGATGTTTTCTTTTATATATTCGATATTGGCCGGTATGATTTCATAGGTGTAAATTTTTTTATAGCATTTCTTTCCGTAGTTTCTCACATAATTGATGATGCTGTCGCCGATGAAGCCGCCGATATCCACAAAAACCTCATTATGGTCGCAGCTGATCAAATCATGGTCAAAATACTGATCAAACGTCTTGTCGCGGATCTGATCGATCTTTGCGCAATCCGAACTGAACCAGTAATACAAAAGATTAACAAGTATACGTTTGGACCGATAATCGGCCAGCGAATAATAGAGCCATTCGTAATCATCCAAATGCGTAAAAAGAGCGTCCGCGCGGTTTGCCGCCATCGTATAATCGCCCTGATCGGGAAAATAGCTGCCCCAAAGTTTATATTCATTGTAATAATTGATGCAACTTGTATATAAAGAAAGGTTGGTTGCCTTTTGGTGCCTTAAGTTTTGTTTGACGGCTTCCGTTATCTGAGTGAGGTCCCGTTCTTTGATAAATTCTTTTAATACCTCAAATTCCGTATCGGTTTGTCTGGGATCCGCAACGGATTTTTCATTTGTTGTTTTATCTGTCGCTGACATGGTTAGTTCTCCTTTTAGGTCATCCTTGTGTATCATATGTGACAAAAAAGGCGAACGTGATAGTTCCAATAACAATAATAGCGGATTAAGGATTAAAAATCAGGATCAAAGATTAAGGTCTTATATGCGGTTCCGTCCAGCATCTTGATTGTCAGGCTTCTATCTTCGATGACCGCGTAGGTGTTTGGATGTTTTTCTTTAGGCAGAGAGACAGAGCCGGGATTGACTATGAATATCCCATCTTTTTTTTCGGCAACGGGAATATGCGTATGGCAGTAAATGAAAACGTCACCTTTTTTGAGCGGCGGCAGATTTTCGGGCGAAAATAAATGTCCGTGCGTAATAAACAGCCGGCTGTTGCCATATAGCACGGTGGTATAATCCGCCATGATGGGGAAGGCGAGCACCATTTGATCTGCTTCTGAATCGCAGTTGCCTCGTACGGCGATGATTCTTTTCGCATATTCATTCAGCAATGCGGTCACCTCTTTGGGATCGTAGCCTTCGGGCAGGGGATTTCGAGCGCCGTGATAAAGCTCATCCCCCAAAAGGATCAAATAATCAGCATTTTCTGCTTCAAACCGTTCCAACGATTT
>DAITPG010000243.1:0-4257 GCA_036833715.1 Eubacteriaceae bacterium
CCGTTATGCAGCCCAGAAGGCCGAGTTCTTCGCCGATTATGGCAAAGATGTAATCATTCTGCGGCTCCGGCAGAAACATCAGCTTTGCCCTTCCGTTGCCGATGCCCTGCCCGAAGATGCCGCCGGAACCGAGCGCCATCAGCGACTGTGCCGGCTGCCAGCCCGTGTCGAGCAAATCGGACCATGGATCGAGATACGCAAGGATGCGGTCCATTCTCCATGGCGTGCTAGTAATAAATACATATACCGCGGCCACACCGACGGCGGCGAAAGAAAAAATATACATCAGATTTCCGCCCGCCATAAAGTACATGCCGATGATCAAACCCGCTACGGCTACCGTTGTGCTCAGTGCCGGCTGTTTGACGATGAGACCGCACATAAATGCGCAGAAAAGCAAAAGCATTATAAATCCTTTGAAGGTTTGAACCTGCGCGGTTCGTTTCTCGATCTCTTTTGCCAAAAACAACAAAACCGCGATCTTGGCGATTTCAGACGGCTGTATTACGATGGGTCCGATGGTGATCCATCGGACGGCGCCGCCTACGCTCTCCGTTTCGGGCAGAAACAAAACGATTACCAAAAGGATGATGGTTACAATCAGCAGCACATCGGCATATTTGCGGATAAATCGATAATCAATAAGCGAAACGCCATACATCGTTATGAAGCCGAGCACGGCATAAATGAGCTGCTTTCTCACATAGAAAAATTCATCGCCTTCGATTTTTGCGTTATACATGCTGGCCGACCATACCATGATCAGGCCAAACAGAGTCAAAAACAATATAAGAACTACAATGCCCCTATCCAAGCGTTTTTTTGCCTGATTGGGTATTTCGTGTATCATATCTGAAAAATCTTTGAAGAAAGTTTTCATAAGATCACCTCATGTTGTACGTTTGAGTAAATTCAGAGTTTATGCACCAGTTCCTTGAAAATTTTTCCGCGAACTTCGTAATTTTCAAACATATCCCAGCTGGCGCACGCGGGCGACAAAACCACATAATCGCCTTCGACTGCAATTTGAGCGCAGCTTTCCACGGCTTGCTCATAATCTTTGACGACGGTAATGTTTTGATATCCGCAATTTTCGGCAGAGAGTAAGATCTTGTCTTTGGTTTGACCTAGAACGACGATATGTTTTACCTTTTTCTTTATATATGCAAACATTTCGTCAAAAGAACTGTGTTTGTCATATCCGCCCATAATCAATATCATGGGATGTTCGACTGCCTCTATGGCGGTGATTGAGGCATCCGGATTGGTGCCCTTGGAGTCATTGATATAGGTGACGCCATTTTTAACGGCGACAAATTCCATTCGATGCTCCACAGGCTTAAATTCTCTAAGCGTTTTTCTGACGCTCTCAATATCCGCGCCGTACAATAGCGCGCTCAAAGAAGCGCACATCACATTGGCTGCGTTATGTTTGCCGATCAAATGCAACTGGCTGCGGTTGATCAAAATCTCTTTACTGCCGTTTATGTTTATTATGATGTCATCGCCTTTTAAATATGCAGCCGCGTTTTCGTTTTCGGTCAAAGTAAAATAAACAAACTTGCACTGAACCGAATCCGACAGGCTCCGTACGATCTCGTCATCGTAATTTAAGATCACCGTATCATCGCCGCGCATATTCGCGAAAATGTTGGCCTTTGCCGCAATATAGTTATCCATGGTTTTATGTCTGTCCAAATGGTCGGGGGTGATATTGGTGATCACGGCGATCTTGGGTCTTAAATTTTTGTCGAGAGAAAGCTGAAAGCTGCTGATCTCCAATACCATCACGCTGTCACGGGATGCGCTTTCGGCGTAATTGATATAAGGATCGCCGATATTGCCGCCCACGCAGGTCGGGTAGCCTGCATCCTTGAATAATTCGCCCGTCAGTGTTGTGGTGGTGGTTTTTCCGTTGGTGCCCGTGATGGCAACTACGCTGCCTTTATAAAAGCTGTTAGCAAATTCGATCTCGCTTAGTATTTCGATGCCGTTCTCCCGTGCGATGACGCAAGGATAAATATCCGGCGGAGCACCGGGGCTTAAGATCAAAAAATCGCATGTGCGTATCTCTTTTTCGGAAGGCTGGCGTCCAAAAATGGTCTCTATTCCGTTTAGATGCAACGTTTTTTCGATGCCGTACCCTTCTTTAATCAAAGCCTCAACTGTTTTTGTATCCGTAAGCACGGCGGAAGAGTTTTTCCTTGACAAAAAAACGGCTGTTGCTATACCGCTTCTTCCGCCTCCGATGATCATAAATTTTTTATTTGCCACTTCCATGATCCATTATCCTTTCACAAGCAGCCTTCTGCCTAAAATGTTATATTCAGTGATAGCATGGATATCAGCACGCAAAATGCAGTGAATGCCCAAAAAACAATGACGATGCGGGTTTCGCTCCATCCGATGAGTTCAAAGTGATGATGAATGGGCGCCATTTTAAACAGACGCTTGCCGTGCGATAATTTAAAATATCCAACCTGCAGGGTAACCGATAGAGTTTCTATGGTGTAAACCGCGCCCGCAAGTAAAATAAATAATTCCGTTTTTGTTAAGATTGCGATAACCGCAACCGCGCCGCCCAAGGCCATGGAGCCAGTGTCTCCCATAAAAACCTTGGCGGGGTTAAAATTATAGCATAAAAAGCCCAAGCACGCGCCGATGACGGCTGCGCCGAAAATACCCATGGACGTAAAGCCGTTCGCGAGTGAGGACATCAGGAAAAAGATAAAAACGATCAAAGTCACACCGCTAGCCAGACCGTCCAGCCCGTCGGTGAGATTGACAGCATTGACAACGGCAACGATAAAGATCATATCAAATGGAATAAAAAACCAGCCGAGCTCCAAAGTCCTTGATGTGAACGGCAACAGGATATCCGTTCCCAGATTGGGATGAAACGCGGTATATATGGCCAGAGCAGCGGCAACAGAAAACTGAAGCACCAGCTTGACGCGGGCGGACATCCCCAGCGAAGCCACCGATACGCCTTTATCGGTCTTCATCGCATTTTTCTGAATGATTTTGATATAATCATCCAAAAAACCGATCAGTCCGAAGATTGCGGTCACCATAATGGCAAAGAAAAGGCTGGAATCGCTGTTTTTTATAAATACCAAGCAGGCTATGATCAGCCCTGCGATGATTGCAAGCCCGCCCATGGTGGGAGTGCCTGCTTTTTTATAATGGCTCTGAGGGCCCAGCTGCCTTTCGGCCTGCCCGAATTTGAGTTTTTCCAGATAAGGGATCATAAAAGGGCAAATGGCGATCACGGAGACAAATGCTATCAAGGTTGCGATGATGGGCTTATTCATTTGACAATATCTCCTTTACCGCTAAAAATAATCGATCCAGCTCCATCCCTCTGGAAGCCTTAAATAAAACGGTGTCATCCGGCATTAAATTCAGATTTAGAAATTCGGCGATGGCTTCTTTGTTTTCAAAAACCATACAGCTTCCGGCAGACTTACGGGATAAAAAGCCTTTTTGATAATTATTGCCGAAATCCCCTGTCGTTAACAATAAATCTATATTTTTATCGGCGGCGTATTCCCCGCAGATTTGATGCATTTCTTCCGAAGCTTTGCCGAGTTCGTACATGTCGCACAAAACGGCGATCTTTCTGGCCTTGGATAGATGGCAAAGTACATTGATTGCCGCTTTCATGGAATCGGGATTGGCATTATATGTATCGTTGATCAAAGTCACATCGCTGATCTGCACGATCTCCATGCGGTTTTTGCTCGGGATATATTCCGCAAGGCCGGAGCGTATCTCATCGGGTGTCAGGCCGTATTTGAGCCCTACGGCAATTCCGCTTAAGCAATTGATGACGTTGTGATTGCCGGGCACCGCGAATCGGAATTTTTCGGGTGCGCCGTTGATTTCGGCCTCAAATTCGACATGGTCGGCTGAATTGATGATATTGAAGGCTTTTAATGCGCCGTTTAGTAAGCCTACGCCGATCACATCAAACGTATCGGAACTGATTTTACGCAAGAAAGGATCTTCATAATTGACAATAGCTGTGTCGTTTTCTCCCAAAAAGGTCAATATTTCCGACTTTGCCAAAAAGATATTCTGCTGCGTTTTCAAGTATTCGATATGGCATAAACCAATGTTGGTAATGATGACGGTTTCGGGACGCACAATTTCGGCGTTTCCCAATATTTCACCGGGATGACTCATGCTCATTTCGATCACGCCGATCTCATCCTCGGGCGCCAGATCGAATAATGTGAGCGGAACGCCGGTGGT
>DAITPG010000244.1:0-4238 GCA_036833715.1 Eubacteriaceae bacterium
ATTAATTCAGCATCAAAGTCGAAAACAATTCGCCCGCAAAACGCAAAACAGCGCCAGGATATGGAGCTGTTTTTTTTGCGTCCCGTTTCGGTTTACATAAAATAACTTGTCGGATTCAGCCGTATTATGTTATAATCGTGTCTACGGGCTTCGGACTTCCGAAGCTTTCGTATTACGCTGGAATACCGCGCTGTCTGCGCCGCGATCATAAAATCTAAGTAATCATAAGGAGCACCTCTTGGGAACCATCGTCAATACCTTAAGCATCATTGCGGGCTCGCTGATCGGCCTGCTGTTTAAAAAACACATCAAAGACAACGTGTCGGAATCGCTGCACAAAGTCATGGGCTTTTGCGTCTTTATCGTGGGCCTGTTCGGCATCATGAGCACCATGATCATCGTCACGGACGGCAAAATAAGCAGCGAGGGAACACTGCTGCTCATCATCAGCATTGCTGTGGGGACAGGCCTTGGGGAGCTGCTGAGGATCGAGGACGGTCTCAACAAGTGGGGAGAAAATCTCGAAAAACGTTTTAAGATCAACAATTTTGCGCAGGGCTTTATCAGCGCGACGATGCTTTACTGCGTGGGCGCCATGGTGATCATCGGCTCGCTCAACGACGGGCTGCGGCATGACCCGTCCGTATTGTATCTGAAGGCCGCCATCGACGGCATCGTATCCATATTTTTGAGCGCTTCCCTCGGTGCTGGCGTGTTGTTTTCGGCCTTCATGGTTTTTTTGGTGCAGGGCGCATTGACGCTGGGCGCCGCATCGGTTGCGCCGTTTATCACGCAGACGCTCATCGACAACGTGTGCATGGTGGGGTACGGCATCGTGCTGCTGATCGGCACCAACATGGCGGGTGCAACCAAAATCAAAACGACGAACATGCTGCCTTCGCTGCTGATCGCCGCCGTGTGGATTTTGCTGGGGTTGGGAAGGATTTAAAATTATCTAAAAATCATAACAATTTTATGCTATATGAATAATTTTCTAAATTTCTTTTATGTACGTATATTGTATGCTAAAATATAATAATATCTTCACATAATATTCTTATCATGCTATACTAATAATAGAAGAAATATAAATTATTATGGAGTTGATAATATGTCAAATAAAGGAACTGTTTTAAGAACAAGTACTGGAATATCAAAAACTACTCCAAGAACGAATTATTTTCAGAAACATTCAATAGAAGTATCATATATTGGACCTCGTAATGCTTCAAGAGTTTCACCCGCTAATGGTCAATATATGTTTAAGGGTGAAAAAGATGGCGTCAATAAATGATAAATTTAGATTTATGCCGCTCTATAAAAAATACGACGATGGAAAATTTGATGATCGACCGGATTATAGAATTGACTACGGACGAGTTTTGCATTCGCCCTCTTTTAGACGATTAGAACATAAAACGCAGCTATTTCCCGGTAATGAAAGTGATTTTTTTCGTAATCGATTAACTCATTCTTTAGAAGTGGCTCAAATTGCTAAAAGTATAGCTGTAAAATTTGGAAGGAAATTTCCTGAGATAGGAATTAATGAGGATGTTTGCGAAATAGCGGGATTAATTCATGACTTAGGGCATCCTCCGTTTGGACATAATGGTGAACAAGCACTTGATGAATGTATGAAAGAATCAGGTGGATTCGAAGGAAATGCTCAAACCCTGAGAATCATTACAAGACTAGAAAAAAAAGAGGAACCTGATACAGATGTATTTGATAGGTTTGGAAAAGATAATAGAGTTGGTTTAAATTTAACTGCTCGTGTTATTGCATCTATAATAAAATACGATAGTATGATACCGCTAAGACGAAATATAAAGGACAAGCTACATAAAGGTTACTATCGGTCTGAAAATGAAATTGTTAAAAGGTAAAACAACAAGTAACGGAATTAGATGAAGCTCAAATTAAAAAATTTAAATTTAAAACAATAGAATGCTCAATAATGGATATTGCTGATGATATCGCATATTCGACATATGATATGGAAGATGCTTTTAAAGCAGGATTTTTAACACCTTATGAGATTTTATCAGCCGATGACAATATAATTGAACGTATAATTCAGAAACTTAAAGATAATAACATTTACTGTGATATGAACGAATGCCGTTCAATTTTATTAGGTTTTTTTTCTGAAATATGGGAAGATGGTATTAAGGAGATGAAAAGCTTAAAGGTCGATGATTTGGATTATGATAGGAAAGCGTTAAGTATTCTTTTGTCTTCTTATAAATTTTCAAAAGCATTTGCTTCAGACGGCTATTTAAGAACTAAATTTACGTCTAATACGATTGAGCGCTTTATTGAAGGCATCGAAGTACAGCCTAATTTGGATACGCCAATATTATCTCAAGTATGTTTTGATAAAGAAACCATAAAACTTGTTAATATACTTAAACATTTCACATATGTATCACAAATTGAAAGCTCAAAATTGAAAGTAGCTGAAAATAGAGGAAAAGATATTGTACGCGGTATATTTGAAAAATTAAGTAGCCCTGACGGTGAAAGATTACTTCCAGAAGATTTTCAGAAAATATATAATAAATTAAAACATATTGAAGATCAAAAAAGATTAATATGTGATTTCATCGCTGGCATGACAGACCGTTATGCGCTAGAGTTTTATGGAAGGCTTTTTTCGGAGAACCCACAATCTATATTTAAGCCATTATAATCTTAACCGCATACAAGCGGTTTTTTTATTTACTCGATTCGTCTTGACAACTCGGTATCGCTTCTGATGTAATTCAATTAGATGAACCGAATTTTAAATCCGAGCCTAAATTCTCGTACATGCTTAATCGGATCGATCTATTCAAGCGGACGTACCGCAATTTTATATCCGCACTGACCGATATAAATAAAAGCGTAGCAGAAACCCAAAATTTCCGCAAATTTTTTAAGAAAACATGCAATAAAACACCGGTTTATTCGTTATACACTGCAAAGAGATAAAAGGACGGGGCAATGAACAACGGTAAAAATCAATTTTTTGATTTCTTCGCCGCAGAGGGCAGCAAGCTCAACCGATATGTGAAAGGCAAAATGAAAAGCATCAGCGACATGGACGCGGAGGATATCGTAAGCGAAGTGATGCTGAGTGTTTTTAACCAGACACAGCATTGGGAAAACCCGATCGAGAACCTTGCCGGTTATGTTTACACATCGCTGCGCAATAAGATCGCCGATCACCGCCGCAAAAGCGCCCGCATGGTTTCCCTTCAAAATTTTATGGATGAAAAAGGGGAACTGATGCTGCGGGAGCTGCTTAGCGGCAACGGCGCAAGCGTAAGCGGAGAAGCCGAACGGCGGGAAGCCTTCCGCCGGCTGGGGCAGGCCGTCAGCGCGCTTGACCCCAAACAGCGGGCCGTATTTATCGCCACCGAAATCAACGGGAAAACTTTTAAAGAGCTTTCCGTTCAATGGGGCGAACCCGTAGGCACCCTTTTATCCCGAAAAAGCAGGGCGACGGCAGCGCTTCGCGAAATGCTGGCCGACCTGCGCAATGATGAATAAGGAGCTTATTATGAAAGAAACGTGGAGAAAGATCCCGCAGTGGATCAAAATCGTGATTTATGTCATCCTGGGCGTCGCAGGAGCGGCCGCTCTGGGATTTTTGTTCGGCCTTGTGATCCAGCGGCTTTGGAACTGGCTGATGCCTTCGATTTTCAGCCTCAGAGAGATCACCTATTGGGAAGCGGTGGGCATTTTTATATTGGCGCGTTTGATCTTCGGATCGTTCGGCGGCAGCAGCCATGACAGCTCATCTGGCAAAAAGAAGCGCAAAGCCGAATGCGAAGCGGGCGACTGGGGCCATTACGATGAGTGGTGGCAGAAAGACGGACGAAAACAACTTGAGGAATACGCGTCAAAAAAAGAAACCTGCGAGAACCCCGCCCAAAAAGAATAAAAACCTTTCGTTATGAAAAAGGATCGCATCAAGACTGCTGCGATCCTTTTTTGTTACCGTCATTTATGAGGCGCAGGGGCATTGGGATAATCGACCGGCAGGGTTTCAAACCAAAAGACCGTAACGCCGTCTTTGCTTTCCACCCCGTAAGCCACATGGTGCTGCTCCAAAATGCTTTTGACGATGGATAACCCAAGGCCCGTTCCCATCGGGTCGGCATGGGCTCTGTCCGCACGGTAATAGCGTTCCCAGATGTTTTTCAACTCGTCGGCGGGAATAACCGCGCCAAAATTTTTTACGGAAATTCTAT
>DAITPG010000245.1:0-2213 GCA_036833715.1 Eubacteriaceae bacterium
GCGACATCCTTTTCTCGAAAAGGATGCAAAAGGAGACTCGCTGATAAGGCCTGCGGGAACGTTACCTTCAGGGTTTTGACAAACGTATTTACGAATTGGAACCGGGTTTCAAGGAAAAAGATTGAAAGATTTCTGAAACCCTAAACAATTCTTAAAATCCGTTTATACCAAAACCCTTCAGAACGTTCCGTTTGGCCCTGCTCGGCCTTATCAAGCTCGCGGCTCCGCACCCACCGGTGATGGTCTAAACTCGATCTTTGATTTGTAGGCCGGAATATATTGTTTTGAATTTCGTTATACGGTCTTCGGTTCAAATATGAATTAAAAGGCAAGGTACCATATTCATGCTGACTTTCGTATCAGCTGAATCATATATAGGATTGCCATTGCGATCGTGACGGCTACCATAACAGGATACGGCCACTGCAAATCGAAAAAAGCGGCTAATGCAAACAGCATAAAATTTAAATATGCCAACAAAAACAGGATACGTCGTTTGTTTTTGATTGCATCATAGAGCATTGCCGCTGCTGCATAAATAATAAAAAATAATTTAATAAACATACCATACCCTTGCGGAAAACAAATTTAATTCAAACATATGTTATCGTTAATTGATGTGATTAGCCGTATTACTGCGGATAATAGATCACCATGCCTACCAGGCACGTTTCTGCGCCGATGCTGCGGTAGGCGTGCGCGCGGTCGGCCAAAAAGCGCAGGGAGCAGCCTTGCGCGACATCGGTTACGGTATCGCCCACGCTCACCTGCAGCGTGCCGTCAAACACGGTGATGAATTCCTGCGTGCCTGCGGGATGCGGCTCGGCCTCCAGATGGCTGCCCGGCTCGATCTCAAGGTAGTAGGTTTCAAACGGACGGCTTTCGCTGTACGAAAAGACGGCGTAATTGCGAAAGCGCCCGTTATCCTCTGAAAGCAGCCTTGCGGAGTCCTTTTCGATGAGCTCGAAATCGGTTTCGGTGCGCGCGATCAGCTCCGAAAACGGCAGTTTGAGCCCGCCCGCGATCTTCCAGAGGATCGAAATGGTGGGGTTGACCTCGCCGCGCTCGATCTGCCCCAGCATGCTTTTGCTCACGCCGGTGAGCTTCGAGAGCTGCTCCAGGCTCAGCTTGCGCTGCTCCTTGATCCGTTTGATATTATCCGATAGTATGGACTGAATATTATCCAAGATTCCCTCCGATAGTTGTTGACAAAATAATGCACGAAACGTATAATATACTGCATATACGCTATGGTGCTCACACTGTGCATTATAGCACACCAACGCAGAAAGGAATACCGTTATGCCTGATTTTGCCGCTTTTATTTCGTATGTTCTGCTCACCACCTTTACGCCCGGGCCCAACAACCTCATGTCCATGTCCAACGCGGGCCGCGTCGGCTTCAAAAAGGGGATGCGTTTCGCGTTCGGCGTGCCCATCGGCGCTGCGTTTGTGTTTGTTCTGGCCGCTTTGTTCGGTTCGCTGCTGTACGCGTACATGCCCAAGGCCGAGCCGTACCTGATCGTCCTCGGTGCGGCATATATTTTGTGGCTGGCGTTTTCCATCGTGCGCGACAAGCCGCATAAGGAAAGGGAGACGGGGCTCAAGCTCAACAGCGTATTTACGGGCGCGGTTTTGCAGCTGGTGAATCCCAAGGGCGTATTGTACGCCGTTTCGGTGATGACCACCTTTGTGCTGCCCTATTACAAATCGCCCGCGCAGATCGGCCTGTTCATTTTATTCTTCTCGGTGCTGGCGCTCATCAGCGTTACCTGCTGGGCGCTGTTCGGATCGGTCTTCGAGCGGCTGTTTGCCAAGCATAAGAAAATTCTCAACTGGACGATGGCGCTGCTGCTGGTGTACTGCGCGGTGTCTCTGCTGTGGCATTTGATTTAGTTGTGAAAAAGCTCCCATGCGGGAGCTTTTATGTTATAGATCTTTGATTTTTTGCAGACAGATTTCTTTTTGCTTTTTTGCATAATCGTCGTCAGCGATTTTTAAAGCTTTATCGTAATATTCGATGGCGTTAAGGTAGTTTTGTTTTGCTTCGTCCTTTTGATTTATTTGTTTAAGTAAATTACCCAAATTCTGAAAAACGTTTCCAATATTTTTAAGTATAACAATATGATTTGGAGCCAGTGAAAGAGCAGTATCATAAGATTCGACCGCCAGCGTATAGCTGTTTAGAGCATCCTCGTGTTTGCTTAAACCCG
>DAITPG010000245.1:2313-4201 GCA_036833715.1 Eubacteriaceae bacterium
CCAGTGAAAGAGCAGTATCATAAGATTCGACCGCCCGCGTATAGCTGTTTAGAGCATCCTCGTGTTTGCTTAAACCCGACAGAATATCGCCCAATTTTGCAAGAGCATTTCCTTTGTTATTGAGAACGTTGATATTTTTTGGTGCCAATGAAAGTGCAGTATCATAGCTTTCGATTGCCAGAGTATAGGTGTATAAAGCATCCTCATGTCTACTTAAACGTGTCCATAAATCTCCGATATTATTAAAAACCATACCCTTACTGGAGTATGTATAATTATTTAATTCCGAGCTCAGACTAACAAGCAATTCACATAAAGAATAGTTCGATTTTTTCAGCGCATTTTCAAATAGCTCACCCCATGTATAGAATCCTTGAAGTGAATCAAGATGATTCAAATGATAAATAGCTTCCACCAAAGAAGTTTCATCACCGTTTTCCGCTTTCTGCCTGTAATAGGATTCCAATACCTGATGTGTCTTGATCCTGAACTCATCATCTTTATCATCCAAAAATTTTTTCAGCAAATTATGGATCTTATAAGATGATAAGTTTCCGTCTACTGTGTTTTCGTTTGCTTTTTTCACAAAAGAAAATCGAATGATCGCATCAAAAAGGGATTGCGAAATATGAAAATTCAAATGCTGCCCGAGCAATTTATATATTTCAAAGTCGAACTGACGGCAATAACTTAAGGCCTTGATGCTTTGTTCCATGTCGGCATTGGGAACGTATTTAAAGAAAGCCAGCAGAAGTCTGTTCTCTTTGTTGTCCAATTCATTTTGAAACCAATCGGTCAAAATATCTTTTTCCGAAAGATCGATATTTTTGGCGTTGGCAAGCAGAATGATATCAGCGCATAAACCGAGAAAGAACGGATGAATTTGGTTTGGGCTCACTTCCGCAATTCTTAGAAGTTGATCTTGCAAGCTTTCCTCTTTGATATCTACTTTATTTAAAAATCCTTTGGCATCCTTATCGGAAAAATTGCCGATCAATTGTGTATCAATGTATTTTTCTTCTATGAAATAATCAATAGCGGAATCCGACCATCTCGGCCGCTCCTGTCCAGCAACCACTGTTACGATGCCCTTGTTCAGCGCAAACGCGCCGATCAATCTGCGGAACCATGTGTCCCTGTCGAAGTATTGCGTGGTAGGTAGCAATCTTTCGTTTCTGCCCCAAAAAGATTCATGCGTGTCGAAAAAGAAGATCAGCCGGTCATACTTGCAGCCGCTGCCCATCGAAGCGTTGACGGCATCCGTAAACAGCTCGATCATGTAAGGCATCAGTTCCTTTTCGGGATCATAGGCGTAGATTTTTGCAACCTTGTCTGCATCTTCGCTTTGCGCTTTGATCTTCAGGCCGAAATTTTTATTGATCAGATTGATCAACGAGCCGACCGCTTCAAAAAAAGGAGCGGCGGGGGCAACGAACATTGATAATACATCCAAAATAAACCCGATGGCATCATTCGGGAATAATTTTTTGACTTCTTCTTTACGGTTTGTTTTTTGATAATAGATTGCTGCTGCCAGATCAAAAAATATAAATTTGATGCCGCTTCCCGAAAGCTCCCTGCGCATTTGAAGCAGGGCATAGAAGGATTCCTTTGAACGCGCGTATTCGCTGTCATTCTCAAAATCGACATAGCTGGTTTTAACAGGGCGCAGCTGTTCCATCTCCTTAAAAATTTCAAACAATTCTTCGCCGCTGTAATTTTCGTATTCTGCCCATGTTTCTTGATCGATGGGCATTTTGCAGAAATGCTCTTTCAAATAATTTAAAAAAAGCGATTTCCCGTTTCCGCTTTCACCGTAAAAGAAAAGGATTTTTTCTGGCGTGGGCTCGCTGTTGATGTGCGCTAAAAAATGCTTGGTCTCATTTTC
>DAITPG010000246.1:0-4116 GCA_036833715.1 Eubacteriaceae bacterium
CTGTTGTTGCCGTTGCCGGCGAGGACGGTCCCGGCGGCATCCGTCCCGATCAGGTTACGCACTACGGTGTTGCCCGATGCGCCGGCGCCGCTGATGATGACGCCAGCCCAGTTCCCGGAAATCACGTTGCCGTCGATGAGGTTGTTGCACATGGCGCCCGAAAAATCCTCTACCTTCGACAGAAATTCGGTTGTCTGCTGCGTAACGATATGGCTCAGCGGCAGGCGCGTGAGCATCTCCTGCGAGGTGGCCGCCAGCTTGGTGACGTCCGCCAGCGTTTTAGCGGTAAAGGTATCGTCCGTGCTGACGCTGCATTTATCAAGCTTGGTATACATATCGCGCAGCGTAGAATTGAGCAGGTTAAAATCCCGGTCAAAGGTCTGCTCGATGCTGACCTTGTATTTCTCGTTTTTATCGGTCATCATATAGGCATAATAAGAAACCATTCCCAATAAGAGGATCAGCAGCACAATCAAAAAATTCTTTCTCATATCATTTTCCCTTTCTTTATGCCTGCGCTATTTGCAGAATACATGGTCGCCGATGGTGGCGACGATGGGCCGCGAGCGGATCCACTGGTTGGTGGCCGTTTGAGGATTGTAATAATAGATTGCCCCGCCGCTGGGATCCCACCCCGCCATGGCGTCCTTGGCAGCGCGGATGGC
Organism: Eubacteriaceae bacterium; assembly: GCA_036833715.1. GTDB lineage: Bacteria > Bacillota > Clostridia > Eubacteriales > Anaerofustaceae > JBGMEA01. The sequence continues at coordinate 666 of DAITPG010000246.1, forward strand.
CGAATCGCTGGGGGACAGATTGATCTGCCCGTCCGATACGGCGTCAAACGCGCCGGGCTGATAAATAACTCCGCTGATGGAGTTGGGGAAACGGGCATCCTTTACGCGATTGAGGATAACGCCGCCAATGGCGACCATGCCGTTATACGGCTCACCTCGTCCCTCGCCGTTAATGAGCTTGGCCAGCAGCATCACATCTGAAGAGTTGGTGGACGACGAGCCGCCCGAGCCGCCCGAGGAGGTGCTGCCTCCGCCCGAAGAGCCTCCGGAGTCGCCGTATTTGCCCACGGGAAGGCCAAGGGCTTCCAGTGTTTTTGGACCAACCTTTCCGTCCACGGTGAGACCGTTTTTGGATTGAAATTTTTTAACCGCGGTTTCGGTCTTATAGCCGAATATGCCGTCAATAGCCCCGCTATAATAGCCCCAATCTTTGAGGCGTGTTTGAATTTTGCCGACCATGTCATAATCGGTGCTGCCGTAATAGATCGACGCGCCCGTGGTGGAAGCCGTAATACAAACCACCAGCGCGATGCTGACCGCAACCGACATCATTCTTCTGATTTTCTTTGTTGCCATAAAAAAAACATCTCCCTTTCGTTTACCATAGTTTTGGCAGCAAAAGGAAGAATTATTCCATAAATGTTGATTTTTACCAAGTGGAATTTTATACAATATTGAGACAAATTATGTCGGATATTACTACTTGATACTTTTTAGAAATCAAACCATAATATTAAATATGATTAAACCATAGCGGAAAGGATTAAAAGAAAAGTAGTCCACAGAAATTTTTCCCAGAATATCGGCAAAGCGCATTATTCAACGATATCTATGGACTACTGATCTCAAAGAGTTTCAGGCATTTAGATTTTATGGTCAAGAAAATAATAATACCGCGTGGTTTATTTTTCTGCCAATGCGATATTCAAAGCTTTGATTTTTCCGCTTTCAAGACTAAAATGAAAGTCAAGAGGGAGCGGACTGCCCTCAAATTTGCCGGATAGGGTAGCCGTAACAATCGATTCGTCATAACGATTCACACAGCGCTCGATCACGGTTAAAACTTCAGCCTCTTTATTGGCTTTCAAAATATGTCTGCTGACGTCTTTGGCACCATGATACTCTATTTCCTCGTCAATCAACATTGCGTCCGCAGAAAAGCAATCAGCAAGCATATCTTCATCATATAAATTAGAGGCATTATAAAACATGGATACAGGCGGAGGCAGTGATATTGCCCTGCCGTTAGATGAAAGAGCGGTTCGAAGCCGCGTAATTTTATCTTCCTTAACCGTAAAATAAAAATCAAGATACAGAGGATTCGGCAAATCCTTTTTGTCGTAGTCTCCGTCCGCTATTACGGTTACGACAAGTTCTGCGGTATCCATGACCGCATTAATGACTTCAAGACGCAGATGATCGCCGAAACAATCGTGATTGCTCCACTCTTGAATAGCAGTTTTTCCTTGATATTCTTTTCCTGCATCTAAAACGACAGCGTCCTCGGCAAAAGACCAAAGCAAGGTCGTAGGATCTTCCGTATTTATAGCCTGAAAAAATTGTTCCACCGGGGTTTGTAATTGAAAATTATGATTCATTCTTCATCCTCCTTACTATTGTGCTGACAATTCCATCGTCCGAGGCATGCTCCTCTCCTATACTATGGATGGTCTAAACCGACACCAAAAACAACGAGTTTACTATTCTCGGCTTAAACGCAGCGTCCGATAGGTATGCTGCCGAGGAAACCGGCATTGGTTTCGTTAATCCAGGCGCAACAGTATGAACGCGGATTTCTTTTGACGCAACCTCAGCAGCAGGTTTTTTTGCTGCAAATACTCAATGCCGTTTTTGTTGCGCATATGCCATAGTGTTGTTTGGGTCATCGGCGCCGGTTAGATTAACCTCCCGTTGGTTTTGCCTATGATATATTCCTAGTATACGATCCATAACCTGACGACATCAGGTCAGGTTTATTTTTATTTTTTATATTTTTGTATGGTTTCTTCTAATCTATTTTTTATTGTTTCGCGTATATTTTGCGGAGCTAAAACTTCAATAAAAGGTCCAAAAGAAAGGATATAATTAAATAGCCATTCGCTTTGAGGCAAAGCTGTTTTGATTGTAACGGAACCGTCCTCGTTTTTAGTGATGTCTTTTTCATCAAACTCATCAAATGCCCTGGATGCTCCGGCGGGAGAGATAATCAAAAGTACATCAACTGTTTTTTGAGTAATTTGTATTTTGTGAGTTTCCGCTTCTTCTTCGGATATACGGTCTTTATAAATTTCTTCCGTTGCCCTTATATCATACATGCGTGATATTTTGAATGTTCTTTTCTCATTCTTAAGCAAACAAAAACCCTGCAGATACCATGCGTGAACCTTAAAAAGCAGTTTCACGGGCTCGACCTTACGGCAATATTTTTCTCCGGAATTATTCAGATAATTAAACTCGATGATCTGATGATTGATTATGGCGTTTTTTAAAATAGCAAATTCACAGGTGTTATTTTTGTCACGTCCCCAAGGGGTAAGATCCACCTCGATGAAATTGACTATGCTTTTATTAAATAAACTGCTTAATTTTGAAAGTATTCGATCGGTTTCGGGGTTTTGCGTTATGTTTAAATTTTGCAGCGCTAAAAGAATTTCATCTTGTTCATTTTCCGTTAAGACGGTTTTATTTAGAATATAATCATCCAGTAAGGATATGCCCCCGCCTTTTCCTTGCGTCGTATAAATGGGAATTCCGGCTGATGACAATGTATCGATATCACGATAAATTGTTCTGATGGACACATCAAAATGTGCAGCGAGTGCACTCGCCGTTGTTGTTTTTTTACTCAGCAGGATATAAACGATTTCAAATAATCTATTTATCTGCATATAATGTACCTCATTTATATTATAACCTATTTAACCTGACAACAGTATGTCCACTTAAATAGATTGAATCTATAATCAACTAAACAACACGGCAGTGCGCCGGCGTGAGCGGTTCGAAGCCCACAAAAAAACGTTGATTTTATTGGACAAAAAAATCGCGCATAGATGCACGATTCAATTCCATTTATGGCGGAGGAGGTGGGATTTCACTTCATTTAATCGGCTTTGCCGAAACTTATGAACCGATGAGCGTTGCCGTACAGCGGCAGAGCGAACAGGGGCGGGTAGGCGGTTCGAAGCCCACAAAAAAACGTTGATTTGATTGAACAAAAAATCGCGCACAGATGCACGAGTCAATTCTATTTATGGCGGAGGAGGTGGGATTTCACTTCAATCAATCGGCTTTGCCGAAATTTATGGACCGATGAGCGTTGCCGTACAGCGGCAGAGCGAACAGGGGCGGGTAGGTGGTTCGAAGCCCACAAAAAAACGTTGATTTTATTGGACAAAAAAATCGCGCACAGATGCACGAGTCAATTCTATTTATGGCGGAGGAGGTGGGA
>DAITPG010000247.1:0-4063 GCA_036833715.1 Eubacteriaceae bacterium
AGAAGGTAAAATGGAGCTCAGACGCGGCTTTGAGATCAAACCCGGTCAAAAAATTCTGATCACCGAGGACGTGGTCACAACGGGCAAAAGCACAATGGAAACCGTCGAGGTTCTGGAAGCGCTTGGCGCCCAGATCGTCGGCGTTGCCTGCATCGTTGACCGAAGAGACGCAGGCAGCGATTTCGGTTTGGAAGTCTACAGCTGCACCAAACTGGATATTGAAACATTTGCTTCCGAAAGCTGTCCTCTGTGCAAAGAAAATACAGTACCGCTTGTTAAGCCCGGCAGCAGAGGAAATGAAAAAAAATAAAAACCTAAAGAAATATTTCTTAAAGCGGAGTCAGTATGCTTTATGTAATCAACAATGCGGATATCGATGCAGAACAACAAAAAAACTTCCACCTCAAATCGGGCGCGCATGTATGCTATTTTCAATATGATACCTTTAAGCAAAACGCAGCCAAGCTTGGAATTTCCGACGAATATGTAAACCAAATGCCGAGCAATCAGCTTCCGAGCTTTGAATATTACGAAGCGCTCAATATCATATCCATGCAGATACCCCATGAAGTCAATTCAAAAGAATCTTTTTCGAAGGTTTATATCTATATGAAAAAGAACCTTTTGGTATTTGTCTGCAAAAAGCATAAGATCATCGATGATTTGATGCGGGAGATCGCAGAAACGGACTTAAAAAAAGCCGACACGGAAAGAATTCTCTATCTGTTTCTAAACCGTTTGATATCGGATGACACATTTGTTTTGGAAAACATAGAAAAACAAATCATGGATATTGAAGAAGCGTTGGTTACCACGCAGAATACGGATTACGTAAAAAAAATATTTCATTTAAGAAAAAAACTCATCATTCTTAAAAAATATTATAATCAGCTGCTGGATATCAACGAAGGTCTGTCAGAGAACGAAAACGGCATTTTGGAAAACAATGATTTCAAATTATTTAAACAGTTATCGGTCCGCGCGGACAGGCTTTACAATTTTGTATTAAACCTGCGCGAATATGTCACAGAAATACGAGAAGCCTATCAAGTGCAGATGGACATCCGCTTAAACAGCATCATGAAGCTTTTCACTGTTTTGACCGCGATTTTTCTGCCATTGACCTTAATTGTAGGCTGGTATGGAATGAATCTTAAAATGCCTGAATTTCAATGGGATTATGGCTATCTGTTTGTGATCGTGCTCAGTATATTGGTCGTGATAGGGGAAATCATCTATTTTAAGAAAAACAAATGGTTTTAAAGCTGCCTTTATCGGCAGTTTTTTTATATATAATCGATTATTAGTATTCTCGGTTCGCCTAAAAACAACAAAAAAAGGGATAACACTATCCCTTTGATCGCCCTGCTTAATTGAGGTTTAGAGTGCGTTAATGATCTTTACGTACGAAGATTTTCCCAAGGCTCCGACTTCCTGCTGAGCGATTTCTCCGTTTTTGAAAAAGATCATCGTCGGTATGCTCATAACGCGATAGGCGATTGCGGTTTGTCTTGCCTCATCTACGTTCAATTTACATACCTTGATTTTATCGGACATTTCATCGGCAATTTCATCGACGATCGGGCTAACCATTTTACAGGGCATGCACCAATCCGCCCAGAAATCAACCATGACGGGTAGTTTAGAATCGATAACTTCTGCTTTAAAATTGTCATCGGTTAAGTGAATGATTTTATTGCTTGACATTGCATTTCCTCCGTTTGCTGCTAGTAGTGATTTTTAAATCATTATATCATAAACCATGGATTTATTTGTCATTAATTTGAAAGATATCAAGCATTGCGCAGATGACCGCTTTGGTTCCGTTCACCAAGGAAGAAGCGGCGGCATCGGATATCTTTTTTTGCTTATTACGGTACTCTATATCTGTTTCCTTCGTCGTGCCGATCAAACCCAAACAAGGATGGATGGATGGGATCACGTTGCTGATTTTTGCCGCTGAAACGCTGCCGCAATTTGTTTCCGCCGGATTTGCCTTGATAAAGCCGTTTTCCTTGCAGGCATGAATAAAGATTTTGTTGAATTTTGCATCCGAATGAAACGGCAGCTGAACAGCTGAAGTTTGATCGTCTTTCAAATTAACCGCGCAACTTTTGGCGATCAAAGCGGCGCTGCCTGATAATACGCCGCTGATTTCCTTTGCGAGTGCCTCATCTCCGGTGATGGTGTATGCGCCTACCGTCAGCTCTGTGAGATGAAAATAATCATTTTTTTCATAGCTTTCCGGAATGATCCTGATTACGGCGCCCTTCGGAAGGTACGAACTGATATCCGTGCTCAGAGCATCCAGCGCCGAAAGGCAAATCAGCGGATTTCCGTAATATTCCTGATTGTTGAGCGGAATACATGCGGAAGCAAAGCGAAACGTATTTTTTAGAACAGCGGATGAAGCGGCGCTGTTTTTTAAGTCGTTTCCCCAGTCCGGCAACAGGCAATAATCGGCCCTTTTGAGCCTTTCATCCGTTAAGATAAGGTCTTCGTCATCCTTGCTGATAATGAATAATTTAACGTTAAAACCAAGATCCACTGCATTGGCATTGCAGGCAAACAGAATTCCGATACACATGCTTAAGATCATCGATTGTTTCCATCGAACGATGTCATTTTGCGAGTTTTCGACGGAAGCGATCAATACACAAGTCTTTTTATGCTTTTCGCCGGCTTCTGCTACAAAAATATGTCGTTCATCCTTCGCCTCATATTGATATCTCAGCAGATGGCTGTCCGCGGAAGATTTGATTGCTTCAAAATATTTTTGCATACTTTCAGCCGTATATAAGTCTTGATTCAGCCGCTGAATGTCTTCTTTGTCATGTTCGATCTGCGAAAATAACGATTGTTTCATTCGTTTCTCCGTTTGTGATATAATTGAGTAACTTTAGTTTAAACATTTCAAAGCGAATTAATCATAAGCGGTGAGTAATGAAAGAAAATCTTTTTGACAGAATAAGGGATTATGATGCCTCTCGGCCTGTGCGTTTTCATGTTCCGTCCCATAAAGGGCAAGGCGAAAACGGCATCGGCTTGTACGGTATGGATATCACCGAGCTGGATTTTTCGGATAACTTGAATGATCCGTCCGAAATAATTCTGCGTGAAGAAGAAAACGCTGCGCATATATTCGGTACCCGAAAAACCTTGTTTACCGTTAACGGAGCAACCTCCGCTGTGATGGCCGCGATCATGTCCGTTGTAAGGCCCGGCGATCAGTTGCTGCTGCCGATGAACAGTCATATCAGCTGCTACTTCGGAGCTGTTCACAGCGGCGCGGATATAAAAAGACTCGCTATCGAAGATTATGTGGGAGGGGTTTCGTTATCCGAGATTAAAGCAGCGGTTGGTAAGTATAAAGGCATTAAAGCGTGCGTGATCACCAATCCCACCTATTACGGCTGCTGCACCGATATACAAGCGGTCTGTGATTTTTTAAGAAAACATCAAATCATTTCGATTATCGACGAGTCTCACGGCGCGCATTTTCATTTTTCAAAGCAATATCCCCTCAGCGCTTTAGATGCGGGCGCGGATATCGTGATCCACAGCGGACACAAAACAATCAACGGCCTCACTCAAACGGGATTGATTCATGTACTCAGCGATTGCGTGGGGATAGAGGAGCTCCGGTTCCATTTGCGGATGGTTCAAAGCTCATCCCCCTCTTATATTTTGCTTTTGTCTCTGATAAATGCCGTCAAAGAACTAAAAGATGCCGATAAGCTGTTATTTGATTTAAAGTTATGGTATAATTGCTTGAATAGGGAAATTTCCGGCAGTCAAAAATTCAGACTGTTGAATATAGAAAAATATAACATGCAAACTACTGATGATTACGATCCGTTAAAGCTATGCATTTCGGTAAGGGACAGCGGCCTTTCGGGTTATGAAATCATGAAGAAACTGCAAATTGAGGACAATATCTACGGCGAAATGGCCGAACCGGATCTTCTGTTGTTTGCGGCGGGACTCCATTCTCATCCAGCGGATTATAAGCGTTTGGGCAGTGCTCTAAAGCGATATGACTTGTCTTCATTAAAAGTAAAGA
>DAITPG010000248.1:0-4056 GCA_036833715.1 Eubacteriaceae bacterium
CATATATGAAAGAAATTCCAAAAACTTTTTTCAGCCATTTTTTGCGCCGCGCGCTTATGTTACAATTATCCATACAGGCAGGCGGCACAAACTTACGCACGCCGCGGGAGTGATGAATGAACAGCGAATATTTAAAAAGCTTTCACTATTATATGTCTAAAAAGGGCTACCTAAACGAGGAGGCAAAACCGATCGCCTACGGTGTGCAGTTTTATGTCTCCGACGGCACAAAAAAAGAACTTATACGCATTTACGAGAACGCAAAGGGTAAAATAACTCTGGACGCTTCGCAAATCAAAAGCGCCGAATTGAAGGAATATGTGCTGGCCTTCGCAAACGGCTCAGGTACGGAGCCGAAGGGCGGCATATCCGGGAAGACGGGAAAGACGGACAAAGGCGCGGCGGGAGCCGTGCAATCCATATATCCCCTGCTTGCGCCGCCGCTGATCGGATCGGACGAAGCCGGAAAAGGCGATTATTTCGGGCCGCTCACCGCAGCGGCGGTATACGCGGACGAGGATGCGTACCGCAGACTGACCGCCGCGGGCGTGCGGGATTCAAAGGCGCTCACCGACGCGCGGATCGCGGAGCTGGCCAAGCAGATCAAGCTGCTTTGCCCGCAGCACGGCGTAATAGTGATCGGCAACGACAAGTTCAACGAGTTTTACGGGAGAGCCGGCAACATCAACGCGGTGCTCAGCTGGGCGCACGGGAAAGCCGTAAAGACCATTCTGGAAAAAACGCCGTGCAAAAATGTGCTCACCGACAAATTCGGCAGTACGCACTGGATGATAAGCCAGCTGAAGGAGTACGAGCTGAATATCGTGCAGGAGCCCAGGGCGGAACAGAACGCGGCCGTGGCCGCAGCCAGCATCCTTGCCAGAGACGCATTTGTGAAGGCCGTGCAAAAGCTGCGGGACGAATATAAGCTGGATTTTCCGCTGGGCGCTTCCGAAGCCGCGGACATCTGCGGACGGGAATTTGTGAAACGCTACGGCGAAAACGCGCTTGCCGCCGTTGCGAAGGTCAGCTTTAAAAACACGCAGAGGATCATCATCCGATAAGCAGAAATGATAAACAATATTGAAAAATCGCTGACGCAGTCGGCATAAAATAGGCGCTCTGAAAAACACTGAAACGCAAATACCGTTTAAAAGTTAAACAATATACTTTTTTGGCACTTGCGATTCGGGCTTTTCGGCAGCCGAAACAGAGGTAGTATGGACAACGCCATCATCAAAGAACGGATCAAATTCTTAAGCGAAGAGATCGAGAAAAACAACCGTCTCTATCACGAGCAGGACGCGCCGCAGATTTCGGATGCCGAATACGACAGCATGCTGCGTGAACTGACGAGGTTGGAAGAGGACTATCCGCATTTGGCTCTGCCCGATTCGCCCACCAAGCGCGTGGGCGGCAAGCCGCTGGACGAATTTGTGAAGGTGCGGCACGACACGCAGCAGCTGAGCTTGGGCAACGCGTTCAGCGCGGCGGAGCTTGTCGATTTTGACAACCGCATCAAAAAGAGCCTGAAGCAATACGAATATGTCTGCGAAAACAAATTTGACGGCTTGACCGTGGTTTTAAAATACAAAGACGGCCTGTTTGTGCAGGGCGCCACACGCGGCGACGGGGTCACGGGCGAAGACGTGACGGAAAACATCAAAACCATCCGCACGGTGCCATTAAAACTGAAGGAACCGGCTACGCTGACTGTACGCGGCGAGGTATTCATCGGCAAAAAGGACTTTGAAGCACTCAACAAAAAAAGGGCTCAGCAGAATATGCCGCTGTTTGCCAATCCGCGCAACGCGGCGGCAGGGTCGATCCGTCAGTTGGACAGCAGGCTTACGGCCTCGCGTCCGCTGGATATTTATGTGTTTAATCTGGAGTATTCCGAGGGCGAAGCGTTTGATACCCACAGCGCCTCCCTCGATTATTTGAAGCGGCAGGGCTTTAAAACCAGCGAATATATCCTAGTAAAAAGAATTGAAGACGTGATTGACACGATCAACGCCATCGACGCGGCACGCGAAAGCCTGCCGTTTGAGATCGACGGCGCCGTTGTGAAGATCAACAGCCTTGCCGACAGAGAGCTTTTGGGACAGACCTCCAAAAATCCGCGCTGGGCGATCGCGTATAAATTTTCGGCGACCGAAGCCGAAACGCTGCTGAAGGACATTACGGTGCAGGTGGGCAGAACCGGTGTTTTGACCCCCGTGGCCGAGCTGGAGGAAGTGAAGGTGGCGGGCAGCACCATTTCGCGAGCCACGCTGCATAACGAGGACAACATCGAAATGAAGGATATCCGCGTGGGTGATCGCGTGATCATCCGCAAGGCGGGCGATGTGATCCCCGAAGTGGTGCGTTCGGTAAAGGAAAAGCGCACGGGAGCCGAGCGCGTGTTTACTATGCCGAAGATATGCCCCGTGTGCGGAAACCCCGTGCAGCGGGCGCAGGGCGAAGCGGCGTATAAATGCGTCAACCGCAACTGCGACGCGCAGCTGCTGCGCGGCATCCAGCATTTTGTTTCCCGCGACGCCATGGACATCGACGGCATGGGCAACAGCATTGTCGAGAAGCTGATGAATGAAAACCTGATTGCCGAAATCGAGGATATCTACCGTTTAAAGGATCATTACGAAACGCTGGTGACGCTGGAGAACATGGGACAAAAAAGCGTTGACAACTTGCTCAAATCCATAGAAGCATCCAAAGGAAACGAGCTGTGGCGGCTCATTTACGCGCTGGGCATACCCCTGGTGGGCAAAAACGGCGCCAAGCTGCTGCAAAAGCGCTTCGGCTCCATGGAAGCGCTGATGCAGGCCGACGAAGAAGCGCTGTTATCCATCCGCGAGGTGGGCGAAAAAATGACCGAGGAGATCCTCAGCTTTTTTGCGGGCGAAGACAATCTTGCCACCATCGCCGCGCTGCGCGAAGCCGGCGTCAATATGACCGGATCGGCGCAGCAGAACGACAGCGGACTGTTTGAAAACAAGACGTTTGTGCTTACGGGCACGCTTACGAAATACACCCGCGAGGAGGCATCGGAGCTGATCGCGCGCAACGAGGGCAAGGTGACGGGCTCGGTAAGCAAAAAGACGGATTATGTGCTGGCCGGCAGCGAAGCGGGATCCAAACTGGACAAAGCGCTGCAGCTGGGCGTTAAGGTGATCAACGAGGATGAGTTTGAGCGGCTGCTGGCAGGTGAATAGAATTTCGATCCGGACAAATAATTTGATTGCATAGCGGTGTAATGATGCTTTGCATTAAAGCAGGACAGAAATCGAATTTCATCGACGGCAGCCCGAACCGTTTTGTAAATAAAGAATCGCCCGACAGCAAGAACCGCTTAAACCATAAGTTTATTACTATATGATCAGGCGGAAGTACCCTTAAAATGCATTAAAGTCAGGCAAAACGGACGAACCATTGATTTTCAAATTTCTTTCCTTCGTCCTTTCCTTGACGCGTGTGTAAAATTATAGTACAATTTCATAAGAATGCATGTTGCGGCTTTGCCATAGGGCGGAGCCGGAGCAAAACGCTCGTATCCGAAAAACGGAGGAACCATGAAACTTACCAAAGAAGACGTTCAACATACAGCCGTGCTGTCCAAGCTGAAATTTGACGATGCCGGAGAAGAAGCGCTGGCAAAGGATCTATCGGACATCCTGGACTATTTTGTAAAGATCAACGAGCTGGACACCGAAAACATTATGCCGCTGACGCATGTGCTGGAAAACGAAAACGTATTCCGCGCGGATGAAGTAACACCGGGACTGACCATCGGCGAGGTGCTGCAAAACGCGCCCGACGAAGAGGGACGCACATTTAAAGTCCCCAAAATGCTGTAAACGATCATTTAGAAAAACAGACCGAGTGAAAAGCTCGGCCTTGCGGAAAGTAGGAACTTTCAACAATATTATGAAGAAGATTCATTACAGAGCCTGCGCAAAAATCAACCTCGGGCTCGACGTATTATCCAAGCGCAGTGACGGATACCATAACATCAAGACTATTATGCAGTCGGTCGACTTGTATGACGAGATCACC
>DAITPG010000249.1:0-4025 GCA_036833715.1 Eubacteriaceae bacterium
CCGTAATCGGGCAAAATCGGTTAAGCAGCCTTACGGCCAATATCGCCTTTGCCGGTTTTACCGCCCCCAAGCTGCTGTGGATCAAAGAGCATGAACCGCAGACATTCAAACGCATCGCCAAAGTCATGCTGCCCAAGGATTATATCGTGTACAGGCTCACGGGCATGCATGCGACCGATCCTTCCGACGCATCTGGAACGCTGCTGTACGACGTAAAAAACAAACGCTGGAGCAGCGAAATGCTGCGCATCTGCGGCATCAGCGAAAAGATGATGCCGACACTTTACGAGAGCTGCCGGTCCGTCGGATTCGTCAAAGCCGATATTGCCCGAGAGCTCAAACTTTCAAGCCGCGTGATTGTGGCCGCGGGAGCGGGCGACAATGCCGCCGCCGCTGTCGGAACGGGCACTGTGGGCAAAGGCAACTGCAACCTTTCGATCGGCACCAGCGGAACGGTGTTTGTTTCTGACACGGAATTTTGTTGTGACGGAGCCAACGCGATGCATTCGTTTGCGCACGCGGACGGCGGCTTTCATTTACTGGGCTGCGTACTCAGCGCGGCTGCCTGCAATCAATGGTGGCTTCAAGAAATTCTCGGCATCGCCGATTACGCAGCGGCTGAGTCCGCGGTAAACGAAGAAGATCTCGGCGAAAACGATGTTTATTTTCTTCCTTATCTGTCAGGCGAACGCAGCCCGCACAACGACAGCAGCGCGCGCGGCGCCTTCATCGGCTTAACCGCGCAAACCACCAAATCGCAGATGACACAGGCAGTCATGGAAGGCGTGGCGTTTGCCATACGGGACAGTTTTGAAGCCGCCAAGGCGGTCGGCTTTGTGATAACCGCGAGCAGAATTTGCGGCGGTGGCGCCAAAAGTGCGTTGTGGTGCAAAATTTTTGCCAATGTCCTGGGCATTGAGCTGCAGATGACCGAATGCGAGGAAGGCCCTTCCTTCGGAGCCGCCATGCTGGCCGCCGTCGCCTGCGGTACATTCGATGATGCGCAGCAGGCAGTCCGAGCGCTGGTCCGGGTGAAATCCGCACTGCTGCCTGAGGAGGAGCTTATGCGCAAGTACGAACGGCGTTATCAAAATTTCAGACTGCTTTATCCCGCTCTCAAAGCGGTTTTCCCTCAAATTCATTGAAAGAGGTAAGAATATGATCACGATTGAAAGCAATAAATTCGGAACCACAAAATACGGCGAAACCGTTACCAAGTTTATTTTAAAGAATGAATGCGGCATCAGCGTATCCGTGCTGGATTACGGCTGCACGCTGGTCGATCTCTGCGTGCCCAGCCGCTTTGGCGAAATTACGGATGTGTGCCTGGGTTATGATACCATTGAAGAATACGAAAATAACTTTGGATTCTTCGGCGCAGTTGTCGGTCGCCATGCCAACCGGATCGGGGAGGGCATGTTCGTTCTCAACGGCCAAAAATATACGCTGGCGCTTAACAACGGCCCCAACCATTTGCACGGCGGCATCCGCGGCTTCGATAAATATGTTTGGGACGCTTCCGTCGGCGAAAACTGCGTTGTATTCTCTCGCCTGTCTCCCGATGGGGAAGAAGGCTATCCCGGCAACTTGAGCGTAAAGGTCACGTATACGCTTTCGGATAGCGCTTTTACGATCGCCTATGAGGCGCAAAGTGATGCCGATACCGTCGTTAATCTCACCAACCATGCCTATTTCAACCTCGGCGGGCATAACAGCGGCAGCATATTGGAGCATCGGCTGCAGATTTTTGCCGACAGCTTTACCGAAAGCGATCCCAACTGCCTGCCTACCGGATTGATTTTGCCGGTGTCCGGCACTCCTTTTGATTTTACGCAGCCCAAGGCAGTCGGAAAAGATATCGAAGCCGAAGACATCCAACTCAAATACGGGCGCGGCTACGATCAAAACTTTGTGCTTTCCGATAGGCAGTCTGTGAAAAAAGCGGCGGTGCTTGCCTGCCCAGCCACCGGTATATCCATGACGGTGCATACAACGCTGCCCGGCCTTCAGATTTATACCGGTAACGGCTTGCATGAAATAAAGGGAAAAAACGGCGTCGTATATCCCAAGCACGGCGGCATGTGCCTTGAAACCCAGCTGTTTCCCAACGCCATGGTGATCCCCCATTTCCCGTCGCCCGTACTTAAAAAAGGCGAAATTATGAAAACCGAAACGGAATTTCGGTTCGGGATTCAGCAGTAGTACATAAGAAAAAACTCCGGCATTTAATTGCTTGCGAGGATTTGCAAAAGATGCTTAGTCTAGCTTTATTCCAATCATTTAGTTCTTGACTGAAATAATTAAGCATAGTATAATATGATTAAGTATATACTTAAACAAACATGAGGCTGATATGGATGAATTGATACCGATCTTAAAAGCGTTGTCCGATGAAAACCGTTACGAGCTGCTCAAGCTGCTGATTAAGCACGATTACTGCGTGGGAGCTTTGGCTTCCATGCTGAATATTTCGGAATCCGCCGTTTCCCAGCACCTTAAGGTTTTGCGAAACGCCGATATCGTCAGCGGCGACAAACGCGGTTATTACACGCATTACCGGGTGAATCGGGATAAGCTGCAAAAGCTGGCCGATAAGATCGGCGAATTGTCCCAAACGATGCCTCATCAAAACGAATGCCGCAAATCAATGGCGGAGAGCCATTCCTGCGGCGGAAAGGAGAAGGACGATGAATAAAAATGATTGCGAGCATCCCGAATTAAAACCCGAGCACGGAAAATGCAGCGACGAACTCATGCTGCGCTGCCACGGCGAGATCCGCTTACAAACCGACTGCGAGCATCCCGAATTAAAGCCTGCGGAGGGAAGCTGCAGCGAAGAGCAGATCAAACACTGCCACGGAGAAAACAAAGCCTAATCAAAAGGCATCCGAAATCTTGGCCGGATTTCGGATGCTTTTTTTTTCTAAGCACACATTGTATTGTTATTTTCGCACCGTATCAGATTCTTCTTCCAGCAGCATTTCGGCGATCAGCCTTGCTGCTTTTTCTACCACCGCCGCGCATTTGTAATTGTGGTCGGTGATCTTAAAATACTCCTCGCAGTCTTGCGGGTTAGTATAGATGTACGATCTGCCGAATACCTGCTTATGGATTTCGGGGCACAGCGTAGTGCCCATAAGTGCGGTAAAGCGATCACGGAATTTCATAAATTTTCGCGAGCCAAGCTCCTGTTTGGACGGATCTTGAAGTTCCTCGGCAAGCGGCGCATTGTATTTCAGCCCAATCGCCAAAAGACCGCACGTGTAGGTTCCGCAGCTGCCGCTGCTTGCGCCCGCGCCGCCGCACAGCGACAAAGAGGCCGTTATCATTTCCTCCGGTATCCAGTCAAAATAAGCCTTCAGGCCGATCAGCGTGCTGCGCGAGCATACATCGTCGCGTATCTGCGCCAGCTTTGCCGCTTCCCCTACGATATCCAAAATTTCTTCTTTTTTCATCGGCTCCAAACCTCCCCTTGGTCGAGTCCCCATAAATCATAAAGTTCGTTGTAAAACGGGGGCCTGGCGAACTCGAATTTCATTTCCTTCGAAAATTGCGCATAGCCCATTTTCCTTTCCTTAAAATAGGTCATGCCTTTCATCAGCTCATCCATGCGGTTGCCCGGCATGCTGAAAATGATCTCGTTTTCATCCGCGCCGGCGCGTTCGTATTCGCCCGGGTCGGGGATCGTCACCCGATATTCGTTTTTTATCATCGGCGGCACGCACGAATAGATGCAAGAATCGATGGCGTCCATCTGCGTATGTACGATATCTCCCGTGATGTATTTCACTGCCCACAGGATGCTGCGCAGCTGCGCGTTGTTGGCATAAATGAGCACCAAATCGGGCACAAACGAGCAGGATTCCAGCGGAGCCGTTACCGTGCCGATGTACTCCCCGTAAGGCAGCCGCGGGAACTTGGCGAAAAATTTGCGGGCCGCATCCAAATCCGACATGCCCAGATGCCTGCACACCACCTCAAAGCTGTCCGTTCCCTCGTCGCATTCCACCAGGCCCAGCCCGATC
>DAITPG010000250.1:0-4024 GCA_036833715.1 Eubacteriaceae bacterium
CCAGTCACCGCAACGGGGCCGAGATGAAAAAATCCGGCACCGACCCCAATATCATCTATACGCGCGAATGGAACATCGATCCCGAGATCCCCATGAGCGAAGACTGTCTTTATTTAAATATATGGACGCCCGCAACCGCACCCGATGAAAAACTGCCGGTATTTGTGTGGTACTTCGGCGGCGGCCTCAAGGAAGGCAACACTGCCGAAATGGAATTTGACGGAGAACGCATCGCCCGCCGCGGAATCGTCGTGGTTTCGGTCAACTACCGCGTCAATGTCTTCGGCTTTTTTGCGCATCCCGAAATCACAAAGGAAGCCCCGCAGGCTCCTGCCAATTTCGGCAATCTCGATCAGCAGTACGGTCTTCAATGGACTAAGCGCAATATCGCGGCTTTCGGCGGCGACCCCGATAATATTACCATCGGCGGACAGTCGGCGGGCGGCGGCAGCGTGATGAGCCAGCTGAATTGCCCCGCCAATAAAGAGTATATCCAAAAGGCCATCGTCGACAGCGGCATCGTGATGATCGAAGACGAGTATTCGTCCCGTCAAATGGTCACGCTTGCGGAAGAAGAAAAAAACGGCGAAAAGTTCTTTGAGTATCTAGGCGTTCAATCACTCGCCGAAGCCCGCGCAATTCCGGCCGACTTGCTGCGCGACAAGTGCAGGGATTACGGCATGCATTGGGTCACCATCGTTGACGGTGTTTTTCAGCCCGATGCCGTTAAAAACAGCATCGAAGCCGGCAAATTGTTAGATGTCCCCATTTTATGGGGCACCACGGCAAATGAATTTTTGGTGCGGCCGTCGGCAAAAACCTCAGAAGAACTTAAAAAGGCCGCTCAGGACATGTTCGGAGACGACGCGCAGCATTTCCTTGATTTGATCGCCGCAGATGAAGACTTAGAAAAAGCAGTCAAAAACGCAGAAGTCAATATCGGTGAATACAGTATCCGTCTCGTTTATCAAAAGATGCGGGAGAATCAAAAGAAAGGTCCGTATTATTACTATAAATTCAATCCCGAAATCCCGGGATGGGATAACCCCGGAAGCTTCCATTCGTCCGATTTATGGTTTTGGTTTGAAACGCTGGCCAAATGCTGGAGGCCTTTCAAGGGCAAGCATTATGACCTTGCTCGCCACATGTGCAATTACTGGGCCAATTTCATACGAAGCGGAGACCCCAACGGAAACGATGCCGACGGCACTCCGATGGAGAAATGGGATGCCTTTACCGATGAAAATCCGGTCTGCATGACGTTGTATGAAACACCCAAAGCCGTGCAAAGCCCAAATACCGAGTATATGAAGCTGCTCTTAAAGCATAGGCTCAAACGCATGCTTTGACAGGGATCACGCATAGAAAGATTTTTCCAATCGTTACAATCTTTTTGTAAGGAGATTAACCATGATTAAAACCGCAATAACCGAAAACGGATGGGTCAGAGGCGTTTCTGCCGCCGACCCTCGTATCATTGCCTATAAAGGGATCCCGTTTGCGGCTCCACCGGTCGGAGAACTGCGATGGAAAGCCCCGCAGCCCGCTCACAACTGGGAAGGCACACTGGACTGTCTGGAATTTGCTCCCATTTCCATGCAGGCGAAGCCCGGGCTGGATGAAAACAACATCTACACTCGCGAATGGAATGTAGACCCCGAAATACCCATGAGCGAGGATTGCCTGTATTTAAACGTATGGACGCCAGCCAAAACTCCCGATGAAAAACTGCCGGTGTTTGTCTGGTTCTTCGGCGGCGCTTTAAAGGAAGGCAACCCTGCAGAAATGGAATTTGACGGAGAACGCATCGCGCGCCGCGGCATCGTTGTGGTCACCGTCAATTACCGCGTGAATGTGTTCGGATTTCTCTGCCATCCCGAGATCACAAAGGAAGCGCCCGAAGCGCCCGCCAATTTCGGCAATCTCGACCAGCAGTACGGCCTGTTTTGGACCAAACGCAATATCGCGGCTTTCGGCGGCGACCCTAACAATATCACCATCGGCGGCCAGTCCGCAGGCGGCGCAAGCGTGCTTAATCAGCTTGTCTGTCCGACGAATAAAGGATATATTCAAAAGGGCATCGTTGAAAGCGGCGTGATCCTCAACACCTACTTCGCGTTTCGCACCAGACAGGTGATTGCGGATGCCGAAAAAGACGGCGAAAAATTCTTTGAGCTGCTGGGCGTAAAGACCTTGGCCGAAGCGCGTTCATTAAGCGCCGAATATGTGCGCGACAAATACCTTGAATGCCCCATACGATGGGGAACGATCGTGGACGGCAAATTCCAGCCCGACACGTACATGAACACTCTGGCCAAAGGCGAATTCCCTGATCTGCCGATGATGATGGGACATACCAAAAACGAATTTCTGATGCGTCCGCCCGTCAATTCCATACCGGAGCTGCAGGCCTACGCAGAAAATATGTTCGGCGCAGACGCAAAACGATTTGTGGAACTCATCGGCGCGGATAAAGGCATCGAGCATGCGCTGGCCTCCGCCGAAGTGAACGGCATCGAATATTCGCTGCGCGCGGTATTCCGCATTATGGATAAGCTCGGCATGAAGGCGTCCCGCTATTATTATGAATTTGACGCCGAAATCCCGGGCTGGGATGCTCCGGGCAGCTTCCATTCGTCTGATTTATGGTTTTGGTTTGAAACCCTGGCGAAATGCTGGCGGCCGTTTACCGGCAGGCATTATGACCTGGCAAGGCAGATGTGCAACTACTGGGCCAACTTTATCCGCTGCAGCGATCCCAACGGTGATGACGCGGATGGAATGCCGATGGAAACATGGGCGCCTTATACCGAGCAGAATCCCGTTAAAATGACGCTGTACGATCAGCCGAAAGCGCAGTTAAGCCCCAACGACGAATTTTACGAAATTCTTGTGAAGGCCAAAGAAAACTATCAGGATTGATTTTTTTCTCCTTTCCGATACTCCGGTCAGCTACGCCGGAGTATTTTATTGCTTTTATTGATAAAGCATTCGAATCCCTTATATATGCGCAGATATCTTGTCTTTTCAGTCATCACAATGTAAAATCTATTCTATAAGCAATGAAAATTTCAATTTCAAGTGTTTAAACCGAGGAATTTTTATGATCCCATTTAATATCCCTCTGTACACAGGCAATGAAACCGCATATATCGATGAAGTAACCGGGTCAAGGCAGCTTGGAGGCTCGGGTTTGTTTTCGAAAAAATGCTGTGAATGGATCGAGACCAAATTCGGCGCTCCCAAAGCGTTTTTGACCACCTCCTGCACGCACGCGCTGGAGCTTGCCGCGCTGCTGTGCGATATCAAGGAGGGCGACGAAATCATCATGCCTTCCTATACGTTTGTAAGCACGGCACTGGCCTTTGTTTTGCGGGGCGCAAAAATCATTTTTATCGACATCCGTCCCGATACCATGAATATGGACGAAACCTTGATCCTGCCGGCCGTCACCCAAAAAACCAAAGCCATCGTTCCCGTTCATTATGCGGGCATAAGCTGTGAGATGGACACTGTCACGGACATTGCCCAAAGACATCATTTACGGGTGATCGAAGACGCGGCACAAGGCTTTATGGCTTTCTACAAAGGGCATCCGCTTGGAACCATCGGCGATATCGGCTGTTACAGCTTTCATGAAACCAAAAATTTCACAATGGGCGAGGGCGGCGCGTTCCTTGCAAAAGATGCCGAAACGATTGCGCGCGCTTCCGTCATGCGGGACAAAGGCACCAACCGCAGCCAATTCTTAAACGGCAGCGTCGATAAATATACCTGGGTCGATCTCGGTTCTTCCTATCTGCCGAGCGAACTGAACGCCGCCTATCTGTACGCGCAGCTTCAAAATGCCGACGAAGTGATCCGTAAACGGATGTCGCTTTGGAATCTGTACCATAAATACCTGCTTGCTTTATCCGAAAGCGGGCACATCGAGCTTCCATGCGTTCCGGACGGCTGCGTTCATAACGCGCACATGTTTTATATCAAAACCAAATATCAAGGGGAAAGAATCCGCCTGATGAAT
>DAITPG010000251.1:0-4004 GCA_036833715.1 Eubacteriaceae bacterium
AATCAGACCATGTTCAATGCGCCTTGTGTAATTTATATCTGCATGGACAGGATTTTATCTGAATGGTCGCTGTATGATATCGGCGCATATTCGCAGAGCCTGATGCTGGCAGCATTGGAGCATGGACTGTCCACCATACCCGCCATAACGCTGGTGCATTATCCCGATGTGATCCGGCATGAGCTGAATATTCCCGAAAACCTTAAAATTACCATCGGCATCGCCATCGGATATGCCGATAAAGAAAACAAAATCAACAATTTTATCAGCGCAAGAAGCCCTCTAAGCGAAGTCGCGCATTTTTATGAATAAACTCAGTTTATGCACCATAAACGGCTCGTTAGAATGAGCCGTTTTTTGTTGCCTGAATTTCAGTTACGATCAATCCGGATGAAGGCCGATTATGCCCGCCCGTTGTAATAAGCAACCACTCCGACATTTGCGCCTGAAAGTACGCTTAACCGCGCGTATTTCATCGGTATCGTTACGGCGGCTACCGCGTTGCTGCCCGAAGGTACTCCCTGCGCCGTAGTATGATTAATATAATAATTATTATCATCCACGGGCGATATTTGCACCGTAACAGTAATGGTGCCGCCGCCCGTATTGCGGATATAATAACTGTTTTCGCTGTAGGGGGATATGTCTTTGGTAAGCAGATAGGTTGTGCCCGAGGGTACGGTTTGAGTAGCGTTGTCTTCGGTAAATCCCAAGCTGCTCACCGCTACCGAATCCGTTGCACCGCTGAGCGTACGAATATCCAAGTCGGTTGCCGTAATGGTTACGGAATCAATTTGATAATCAAGATTTCTGATATCCAGATTGCTTGCCGTAACGGTAAGTATGTTTATAGGAGAAAGCAGTATCATTCCGTCTGCATCAACGGCGACTGGCAGAAAACTGTTTTGATAAAGGCCGTAGTATGCGGCATTCAACTGCTCTGCTGTATTATTAAAAACAAGGTCGTTCATTGTTTCACCCTTTGTAAAAGTTAAGTTCTTCCGAAATAAAAGACCGATACTTCTGCCAGCGCCAACAGCGCCGATATGCGCACGCGCGCGTATTTCATCAGTATCGACGGCTCAAGAAGCAAGGCGCTGCCGCCCAATAAGGAAAATTCTACACTGTCATCAAGATAATAACTGCCAATATTGACGGGAGCAATTTCCAGCGTTACATTCACAGCAACGCTGATTCCGCTCAAATTGCTGACATAAAAACAATTGCTTTTAAATACGCTGACATCCGTCGGCAAAAAGGTTCGAGTGGATAAGGGCGTGATGATTCCTCCGTCACTGCCGGAAGCGTGAGATTGGGCGTATAATAAAATGCTGTCTGTAGATCCGCTTAAACTTCGGATTTCCAGATCAGTTTCGGCAATTGACAATAAATCCGTTACTTCGGTCAGCGGCCGGATATCCAAAGCATCGCTTTCAACCGGCATTACCGAATTCATAAACAGCAGCTTTCCGCCTGCATCTACTGCCGTGGGAATAAGCGAGTCTTGATATTTTCCGAAGTTGGCGAACTCAAGCGGGTTTTCTGCGGTATTGATGATACTGTTCAAGCTTATCCATTCCTTTCGCAAAAAAATACCCATAATTCATTATATTATATTTCGGATAGCGCTTAAATGTTACAATATGCATACTTTTTTAAGCTTTTCCTATTTCTTTGATAAAGAAAAAGGAGAAACATTTTCTCCTTGTGATAATAAAGGATGGTGATTTTTTTTGAAGCAAGTATTAGACAATGATCGTTTTTAAGTAAGGTGATACAAAAACTAAAATTCGCACAAGATTTTCCAAAAGCAAGCCATATAATCCCCAAAACGGAAGCAGAGTCCATAAACTGTATCCCTTTTTAAATATTTTAAATTTAGATGCCTGATAATAATCCCAAGGATAAAACCCTACTGTTTTATCAAGTGCAAAACCCGCAGCTGCTTCGGCTGCAACAAATGAAAATGACCATATACAATATCTCAAAAGCCAATGCCATTGACTTATCGCAAAATATACCGGTTCAAAAAATAATAATATGCCCAGTCCGTGAATGGGGATCATGTATATACTGACGAAACCTTCCAGATAACTCTTCGGAACGCGATGTTTAATTTTTGTTCCCAAAACAAATTCGATACCGATTACAGAAAATATTACTTCCAGAGAAAGACCGATCGCTGCATACATTCCAAACCTGAACAACATACCCATAGAATTTTTTTCTCCGTTTTTTATTGACATTATATTAATATTAACATGGAGCAGACATGCTGACAAATGATTTAATGCGTTCAATGCCTAGAACGGTCTGAGAAAACATTACAGTAAAAGTATATAACCTATTAGAATTGATAGCTAGACCATTAAAAATGCAGACGGCAGAATGCTTTCTTTTCGATTGACCTTGACTAATCCCAAAAACCGATGTACCTTAAAGAAAACATCTATAACAAAGGAATCATAACAATGAACCAATCGATACTCAAGCCAGAAGATATCTCTCAGGGACTGCTCCAACACGGCTACCTTGCGGATAACAACACCGCTGCCGTTTTGCATTACGCCATGCTGCTTGATAAGCCGGTGCTTGTGGAAGGGCCTGCAGGCGCGGGAAAGACGGAGCTTGCCAAAGCCCTCGCTCTGTCTTTGAAAAGAGAACTCATCCGTCTGCAATGCTATGAGGGCATCGATGAAAACAAGGCCTTATATGAATGGAACTATCAAAAACAGTTGCTTCATATACAGGCTCAAAACAAGGCGGAGGCGAGCTCACCGCAGAACGGCGGCGTTTACGGGCCGGAGTTTCTTTTGGAACGCCCACTGCTCAAGTCGATCCGCAGCAAAGAGCCGCAGGTTCTTTTGATCGATGAAATCGATAAAGCCGATGAGGAATTTGAAAGCTTTCTGCTTGAAATCTTGTCGGACTGGCAGATCACCGTTCCGGAGCTCGGCACTTTAAAAGCTTTTAACATCCCCTTTGTGATCCTTACGAGCAATAATACGCGCGGTCTCAGTGAAGCGCTTCGCCGCAGGTGCCTGTATCTTTATCTCGATTATCCGAATGAGGAACGGGAGCTTGCGATCCTTAGGCTCGACAATCCCGATCTTAACGAGCGGCTAGGCAGGCAGGCCATTTCTTTTGTGAGGCGTATCCGTCTGGAACGGCTGAAAAAGCATCCCAGCATCAGTGAAATGCTGGATTGGGTTCGCATTCTAGAAAAGGAGGGCATCGATGCGCTGAACATTGCGGTTGTTGAAAAAACCTTGAATATTCTTTTAAAACATCAGCAGGATATCGATCATATACTGGGCGCCCTAAAACAGGGAGGATGGCTCAATGGAAGCGATCGTCCTTGAATTTGCCCGCCTTTTGCGTCAAGCGGGTGTATCCGTAGCCACGCAGGAGATCGCGGATTGCATACGGCTGCTTGGGAATATCGACATGCAAGGATTTGGCAAATACGAGTTTTATCGTTTGCTGAATACAACCATGATCAAATCGCCTTGGGGAGATGACCTTGCCGCTTGGATGGTGGAATTATATATCGAACCGGATGCCGAAATATTGCAGGACCGGTTCGGTTTGCTTTCAAGAGGCTCCGGCGGAGAACAAGGAAATGCTCCGTCCGCAGAGGATTTTCTGCAAGCGGTGCTCGCTGGCGATACCGCCTTTTTATATAATGCCGTAAAAAAAGCGGGCTCGGTTTTGGATATCTCTTTGGAGGATGAGGATGATGCCATACGTTCTTTCAGCGAGATCATGGGCCGGGGTGAAATCGAAAAGCGGCTCAGGCAGCTCTACTATAACGGTAAAATGGAAGATGATCGTTATCACGCCGCGCAGCGCAGCTTGGCTGAATGGGATGATTTTATAGCAGAGGAGATCGAACGTCTCGCGAAAAAAAACATGACAAAGTCACAATTGTTAAAAAAACTGGATAGGTTTAATCCGCGCAGAATGTCTTTTTTGAACAGCAGTGATGAGATGCTTACGGATAT
>DAITPG010000252.1:0-3920 GCA_036833715.1 Eubacteriaceae bacterium
GCCGAATCCGTACAGCCAATGGGTGCCCGGCTCAAATGCAACCGGCGCTTCGGCCATGGCGGCGATCACTTCGCGGATACGGAAATGCCCCTTGTCCCAAAGCGGCTGCATAGCCTTGCTCATGGCCAGCAGCGTGTTGTCGGTGGAATCCTTAGGCGCAGGGCCGAAGCAGTACGGCATGCCGCAGGACATGATCACGGCATCCTTTACCGTGATGGGATTTTCCAGCGGAACGATATCCACGGTTCCGTCCGGCAGCCGTATAAATTTCTTTTTATCCTTCCATTCAGGGAAGAAATCGGATACGGGCTGATGCATCAGTAAAGCTCCGCGCTCATGCAGCGACATCAAAATCGTATAGGTGACCAGCTTGGTCATGGAAAGCTGACGGTAGAGCGACTCGGGTCCGACAGGTTTTTTACTGTCCAGATCGGCATAGCCGTAATAGCCTTCATATAGGATTTCTCCGTCCTTGGCGACAGCGCAGGCGCAGCTTGGCACGCTTGTTTCGGCAAATTCTCGAAGTAATTGATCCAGCTTATTAAAATCGTACATAGTTCACTCCTTATTTTATACAGCCGTAAGCTGTTGAACGCATTCTCAAATGATGATACTCTTCGAAATTCGGCTGCAGATTGTGCATATAAACGATCGATACCCCTTCTGACGGATCCGCTTCCGCCCAGGTGCCGGCGCCGCCCGTCCAGCCGAAAGCTCCCAAAGAACCGTTGTGCTGACCCGTGTACGGATCCATGAGTGTCCGCACGCCGTAACCGTAGCCGTAGCCTGCGAGATAGGTGTTGGAGAAATCTTCGCGGATCATGGTATCGGTCAACGTGTTGGTGCGCATGAGGTCGATCGTTTTACGTCCCATGATGCGATCGGATTTATGCATACCGCCGTTGGCGAGCATCTGCATCAGCTTAGTGTAATCGGCACAGTTGGTGATCACGCGGCAGAAACCGGGCACGGTACCGAGCGGACCGACCTGTTTTGCTTCCATATCGGCGGGATAGATCGTCAGCGCGTCTTTTTCGCCCAGCTGCTTTCCTTTGATCAGATGATAATTTTTAACCAGCCTTTGCGGGATGTCTCCGAACGTAAAGTTGGCGCTGCTGTGCATTTCCAACGGTTCAAACAGCATTTCTTTAATAACGGTTTCGGCAGGTTTGCCGCCGATCACTTCGATAAGGCCCGCGGTGAGCTCGCTGGCAAAGCCGTACAGCCAGCGCGTACCCGGCTCAAAGGTAAGCGGCACGGCGGAGATCGCCTTGATTTGTTCCCTGAGCGTATAATGGCCTTTGTCGCGCAGCGGTTTCATGGCGGCGAACATGGCCTGCGAGGTGGGATGTTCCACCGGCGTATCGCCCATGATCATGTCATACGGCAGCCCGCAGGTCATGTTCATGATATTTTTGATGGTGATAGGATGATCGACCGGACGGATGTCCACTTCCCCGTCGGGCCGGCACACCATTTTGGTTGAATGCCTCCATTCGGGGAAATATTCATACAGGGGATCGCTCATTAAAAATTTGCCCTGCTCATACAGCATCATAGCTACGGTATACATCGCGATTTTGGTTAGGGAAGCCTGTCTAAAAACGTTTTCAGCCGTAAGGGGCTTTTGATTTTCTATATCGCAACAGCCAAAGTAATTTTCATAGAGGATATCGCCTTTTTTAGCGATCACGCAGCCGCAGCCGGGCAGGCCGTCGTCCACGTATTTTTGCAGCAGAATATCAAGATGCTTAAAATCACTCATGATATCGCCTCCTTATTCGACGCAGCCATAAGCCGCATTCCTTATACGCAAATGGTAATAGTCCTCTTCATTTGGCATCATATTATGCATATAGACAATTGAAACGCCTTCCGCGGGGTCGGCCTCGCACCAGGAGCCGAATCCTCCCGTCCATCCGAAGGCGCCCAATGAGCCGTTGTGATTGCCTTTTTGTTTGTCGATAAGTGTACGCACGCCGTAACCGTATCCGTAACCGGCGTTATATGTACTGTAAAAATCTTTCATATGCGTTTCGTTGAGACCGTTTGCCCGCATCATATCGATGGTTTTTCGTCCCATGATTTTTTGTCCGTTATAAACGCCCCCGTTTGCGAGCATTTGCATAAGTTTTGAAAAATCGTTGATATTTGAAAACAGTCGGGCCCAGCCGGCATCGTTTTCGGGACCGGGTTTATGCTTTTCATCCAGAGAACTTGTGCCCGGAACGAGCGAACCGTCGGGATTCTTTTGATACAGCACTACCATGCGCTGTTGGATATCGCCGAAATAGCGGGAACGCGTATCGTCCATGCCAAGCGGATCGAACAAAAATTCCTGAAATACCTCGTCGATCCCCTTGCCGCACACCGCTTCAATAAGAGCGGCAGCGATTTCGCTTGAAAATCCGTACAGCCATTGGGTGCCGGGTTCAAAAGCCTGCGGAACATCCGCCATGGCGGCTACCTGCTCCTGCAGCGTATAATGCCCGCGATCCCACATCGGCTGCATTTTTTTCTGCATCGCCCGCAGGGTGTGGTTATCGGTAGGACCGGGGAAATTGCAGTAAGGCAGACCGCATTTCATGGAAAGCACATCGCGCACGGTCACGGGCCCGTCCGTCGGTACCGATTTAATGTTGCCGACTGAGTCTTTTACGTACTTTTTGGATTCTTTCCATTCAGGAAGATAAAGATATACGGGATCGCTCAAAAGAAATTTTCCGCGTTCATACAGCATCATCAGCGTCGTATACAGCGGCAGCTTTGACATGGAAGCCATACGGAAAATCGAATTTTGCGTTACCGGTGTTTTTGCGACGATATCGGAATATCCGAAATAACCTTCATAGAGCGTCTCGCCTTTCTTTGATATCTGAAGCGCGCATCCCGGCAGCCCTCCGTCGATAAATCCTTGCAACAGCTTGTCAAGATCAGATTTTTTAGCCATAAGTTCCCTCCATTTAATCTTTATGTTCCGACTCCGTTAGCTTAAAGCCTCTCGGTCGCCGAAATTTACATATGGTATTCTGTCTGTAACACATGCAGGTCAAGCTTTATTTAAAATATACCCAAGAACAGATCATTTCAGAACATTTACGGACTGAAAGTTGTCATATTTTTAGTTAAAATCATACATAATCAAAATCACGATTCTTTTTGGCCGTAATAGGCGCCCGGCCCGTGCTTGCGCAAAAAATGCTTATCCAGCAAAACCTGCGGTATCGGTTGAATGTTCGGATTCATCTGCTCGGACTGCTGCGCCATAAAAGCGATTTCTTCAAGCACCACGGCATTATGCACCGCTTCGGCCGCATCGCGGCCCCAGCTGAACGGGCCATGATTTTTCACAAGAACCGCCGGCACCTGGGCGGGATTAGTGCCGTTGAAGGTCTCCGCAATCAATAAACCCGTATTGGTCTCGTAAGCGCCTTCGATCTCTTCCGCCCGCATATCGCGGGTGCAGGGAATTTCGCCGTAGAAATAATCCGCGTGGGTCGTTCCGTAGGCGGGTATGCCTTTGCCGGCCTGCGCACGCGCGGTTGCCCAGCGGGAATGCGTATGGCAGATACCGCCGATGGTCGGAAAGGATTTATACAACACGATGTGCGTCGGCGCGTCGGAAGAGGGCTTCAGTCTGCCTTCGACGACCTTGCCGTCGAAGTCGATCAAAACGATGTCGTCGGACGTCATGGTATCATAGGGCACGCCGCTGGGTTTGATGGCAATCAGTCCGCTGTCACGGTCAATTGCGCTCACATTGCCCCACGTATAGGTGACCATGTTTTTTTTGGGAAGCTCCAGATTGGCGTTTAAAACCGCCATTTTTAAATGTTGCAGCATTTGTTTCTCCGGTATTGTCTATTGAAATATTGATCAAATAATCAAAATCATGGGCGCGCCGTCCTGAGACGGCTGGC
>DAITPG010000253.1:0-3915 GCA_036833715.1 Eubacteriaceae bacterium
GTCTCCTTTTGCATCCTTTTCGAGAAAAGGATGTCGCTGCCGTCGACTACGGCATTACACCGTTTATATAGGGAATGACCGATAAAGTCACAAAAAAAATGATGATCCGATATTAAAAAAACAATGATGAGCGACAGTTAAATATCGCTCATCATTTTAATTGCAATATGATTCGGTATTTATTTATTCATCAGTAATTTCAGCTCTTCCCGCAAATCGTCCAAAACTTCCGCCTTGCTCCAAACCCCGTTGTGCCCCGTCAAAGCCATCTCGAAATCCAAAGAATCGAGAGCGCTGATCAACGAACGCAGCTTGCGCTCATAATATTTCATTTCGCCGTGATGCAGGTCGGGTCCCAGTATGTCACCCACAAACAAAACCTTCTCCTGCGGAACAAAGACGACGGTGTGATCGTCCGCATGGGAATTTTCCAGCCAAAGCAGACGGCACTCTATGCCGCCCAGATCGATCGATAAAAAGCTGTCAAACACGATATCCGCCGTTTGTACGCGGATGGCAGAACGGTCGGGATATTCCAGCCGTATGCAGTGGTCGCAAAATTCGATGTCCTCTCCGCTAGCGAGACGCTGCCGCATGGCCTCGTCCGTCCATTGCCAATCTGCCATGGCGCGGAGCATTTCATTGGTTTCGATGCCGCAGACCGAAACTGTGTCGAGCGCGTGCAGGCCGTAGCAGTGATCCCAGTGCCAGTGGGTGATGGCGGTGTAGCGCGGGTGCGGCAGACCCTGCTCGTCAAGCGCGGTCAAAAACTGCTGCGCGTGCGCGGCCGAATTGCCGGCGTCGATCATTAAAGCGGAACGGCTGCCGCGCACATACCCCAGCGCGGGGCGGTCGGTCTCTTCCTCATGCGGGAGGAAGAGCGTAGATGAAGTCATCGTTGTTAAAGTCATTGTTCTTGTCCGGCTCCTCGGGTTCGGGCTCATTGCTGTACCATAGGCGTATGCTCATCAGATCATTGATCTCATAACGGATATGGCTCACATGCAGGTTGGCCTCCTCGATGATCCCTTTCATTTTGGTTTTATCGTAATCCAGCAGCCGCAGGTGAAAATCGTTGTAGGTATCGATGATCTGCTGCACCGGCATGGTAAGGTCGCCTTCTTTGGTGGCGATGATCAGCTCGATGAGCGAAGCCACAAACACACGCGCCTGCGCCCTCGCGTTTTCTTTTTCGTAATCGATATGCAGATAATTGAGCTGGTCGATAAAATGGCGCACGGAAGATTCCACCAGATTGTGGCGGAGGATATCATCGCAGGCCAGCTCATAATAAAAATTGCGGCAGTTGCTGTTGTTCATGAAGATCTTTGCCCAAAACGCGATATGGATGGTGTCCCGCAGGATCACATCGCTTGTGAACGTTTTGATGATGGCTCGGATCTCGTCGCTGAGGCTTTTTAAAAACATGCGGCAGATCAGGCCGGCCAGCTCCGCCTTATTGTCGAAGTGATAATTCATGCGGCTCAATGACAGCTTCGAAAGGTTGGCGATATCCTTGATGGTGGTTTCGCCGTAGCCCTTTTCAAAAAACAGCTTCGAGGCCGCGTCTAAAATCTTTTCCTTGGTTTCTTCGCTTTTCTTATATTCGGCTACTCGTTTCATTGCGGCAGCTCCTGTCTGTCGGCCCGGAATGCCCTCAGCCGCACCGTGGTCATATCCTTCAGTTCATACTCTATATTTTTCATCAATTGTTTGGCTTCGGCCAGATAAGCCTGACCTTCCGCCTTGCAGATGTTAACGAGCTTCAAATGCGTGATGTTAAAAAAATCCAGCGCTTCTTCCTCGGGCATTTTTAAATCGCCTTCTTTTCTGGCCTTGATCAGCTCCACTATGGAGGCCGCAAAAAAATGAGCATAGATCAACAGGGTGTCTTTATCATAATGAAGATTGAGAAATTCTCGCTGCTGGATAAAATGGCTGTAGCTGGCGGAAACGATGATCTCCGTTATGATGTTCTCGCGCGCGATCTCATAATAAAAATTCATGGACGGCTCTTTGGACAGCATCGTTCTCAAAAGCGTGCGGATATGGATGATATCCTTTACGATCATGTTGTTGGTCATCGGAAACAGGGTATACATCACGGTTTCTTCCACGCAGCGGAACATTTTTTTGCACAGCAGCGCGGCGATTTCTGCCTTGTTTTGAAAATAATAATTCAAACGGTTGGTCTGTAAACCGCTTCTTGCGATGATGTCCGCCACCGTGGTTGCCTCATACCCCTTTTCTTCAAACAGCCGTTCCGCGGAGTCCAGGATCAAGGTTTTAACGGCTTCGCTTTTTTTGTACTGCGACATATTCATACCCCTTTTGAATCATTATATCATAACTTTGTAAAATACAATGAAAAATCTATCTCGCCATGGGATATTAGGAAATCGGCGCAAATTCAAAATATTGCCTTAGAATCTTTTCTGTTGATGAACAATTGCCTTACCGTTCAAAAATCTGTTGCGTCTGCGGGAGGCAATTCAAACGCTTCGGGTTTGTTGTTATATTGATAAAAATGCGCCTGTGCGGATAGGTTATATCCGTATCCCGCGCGCGTAAACGCGTTTTCGTACGCGCTTTCCGTAAAGACCTCATAGGCCGCTGCAAAAAGCGGCTCGATGCCCGAAAAGCTGATATCCAGCGTATCGGTTTGACGGTTTTTAAACCACGAGATATCCAGTTCAACATAAGCCCGCAGCTGCGAATCGGCGCTGCCGGGCGTAAGCCCGAAGGCTTCATAAAACAACTGCGGATTAAGCATGATATTGATCGACTGCACGGTCCGCATGGCGCCGTAGATCGAATGAAAGCTGCGTTTGTGGCTGATGATCTCTCCGTCCAAAACGGATAGTTTATCGGAAAACAGAGCCAAATCGATCAGCGTATAATAGCGGGGTTCACGGTAAATTTCGGTGCGATAAACTCCGTCCTTCGGATAATAAAATTGCACAGCGCCGTCAGTAAGCGCCAGATAATAGACCAGCCCGCTGTGTTCCTCCGCATATGAATTTTTGATCCGCTCGGTATACATCAGGTCGGAATACACCCATTCGATTTTCGCCGTCTTGTCCTTTCTGTTGACCGTGACGATAAAGCGTTCATCCGAAGTCGCAGGCTTTTCTGCCAAAACTTCCGCATCGCCCTCGTGAAAATCCACATCGAAATAGCGCTCATTGACTGTGTGCAAGGTCAGCTCAAAGCGGTATACATCTGCCGAAACGATGTTTTCCCGCACCCAATCGCTCACCTTTTGCCGCGCTTCTTCCGGCTTTTGAAAATTAAAATTCAACGCAATCGAAACAGCGGAATAAACCGCTATCGCTGCCAATGCGCTGACATATATTTTTGTCTTTTTAGTTTTCTTCATCGTCCCTCCCCCAAATCATACTGAAAATTTATATTGCGTTTCAATTTTATTGTACCGCAAAAACCGCATAAAATCAACTTCTTTTTCTTCGCAGTCATAAAACCGAACGCATCGATTCAAGCAAGTACGCCTGCATGGATTAAAAAAAATCGGCGCATAGCCGTAAAGTTTATTTGGCATGGCATAACGTAGATCGCATTCAAACAAAACATTCTGAGCTGTCAATCAAGGACCGTATTTAAATCTGCACCGGCGGGTGCGGAGCCGCGAGCTTGATAAGGCCGAGCAGGGCCAAACGGAACGTTCCAAAGCAGTTTTGGTATAGATAAATTGAGGTTTATCAGGCCGGCTGGTATTTTGCTTTTGTAGAAAGCGAAATACCTATATGAGCGTGGCCTTAGCCATGCGAATCATTTCCAGTTTTCCTTTTAGGCCTTTTTAAGCCGAAATTTATCTGTCAAAATGCTTTGGGTAACGTTCGCGCAGGCCTTATCAGCGAGTACCTTTTGTCCAACTTTTCGAGAAAAGTTGGTCGC
>DAITPG010000254.1:0-3899 GCA_036833715.1 Eubacteriaceae bacterium
ATTATCCTCTCGGCAACTTTAAAGATTGGGAGGAACAGTAATGAACGAAAAAATCATAATGGCCGGTTTCGGCGGGCAGGGCGTGATGCTCATCGGGCAGCTGCTGACCTATGCCGGCATGTATGAAGATAAAGAAGTCAGCTGGCTGCCGTCTTACGGCCCCGAAATGAGGGGCGGCACCGCCAACTGCCACGTCTGTGTATCCGATAAACCGATCAGTTCGCCCATTATCACCAAAGCTACGTCCGTGATCATCATGAATAATCCCAGTTTGGATAAATTCGTGCCGCTCATAATGGAAGGCGGAGATCTGTTTATCAATTCGTCTTTGGTCGATTCGGAACCCAAACGCAGTGATATCCATGTATTTAAAATCGCCGCCAATGAGATCGGCGGCGACAAATCCGCCAATATGGTGATGCTGGGGGCCTATCTTGCGAAACATCCTGCGGTTTCCCTTGAAACCATCGAAAAGGTTATGCAAAAAACCATGCAGGGTTCCAAAGCGAAATTCATTCCGATGAATTTAAAAGCGATCGAGCAGGGGATGGAAGCTGTAAAGGCATATAGTACTATTCAATAAATGCTCGATACCGTCGACAAATTTGTTTTGAACTGGATATTTGCGCTGTTAAAGATTTTATTTCCTTGACAAAATTTATTTTTTCTTATATAATCTTTCGAGATAATACAAAGAAATAGTAAAAGAGGTAGTAAAATGCTAAAAGGGCGTCATTTGATAGTCCCCACAGACTTTACCGTCGACGAACTCAACGATCTTTTCAGACTTGCTGACAGCATCATTGCCAATCCTTCGAATTATTCGGATGTTTGCAAAGGAAAGCTGATGGCAAGTCTTTTTTTTGAACCTTCCACCCGCACAAAATTTTCGTTTGACGCGGCTATGTACCGTTTGGGCGGAAATGTGCTTGGTTTTTCGGATCCCAACACTTCCAGCGCGGCCAAGGGCGAATCTTTGTCAGACACAACCAAAACCATTGCCAATTACGTAGATCTGATCGTTTGCCGCAGCCCTAAAGAAGGCGCAGCAAAACTGATGAGCAAGGCCAGCAGTGTTCCCATCATCAATGCCGGCGACGGAGGCCATCAGCATCCCACGCAGACCCTTACCGATCTGCTTACGATCCGTTATTACAAAAAATCGTTGGATAATCATGTGGTCGGCGTTTGCGGAGACTTAAAATTCGGACGAACCATTCATTCACTCGTTAAAGCGTTGAGCCGTTATGATAACACACGCTTTATTTTTATATCGCCCGAAGAATTAAAGATGCCCGAATACGTGACCAAAGAGCTGGAAGGAAAAATCGAATTTGTGCAGACGGATAATCTGGACAAGGTGATGGACAAGCTGGATATCCTGTATATGTCCCGCGTTCAAAGGGAACGCTTTGTCAGCGAGGAAGAATATCTTCGTTTAAAGGATTATTTTATCCTCGATCAGCAAAAAATGCAAAAGGCAAAAAGCGATCTGATCGTTATGCATCCGCTGCCGCGCGTCAATGAAATTTCAACCGAGATCGACAACGATCCCAGATGCGTTTATTTTGAACAAGCCAAACTCGGCATGTATATCCGAATGGCGCTTATCATGCGTCTGCTCGGCGTATAAAAGAAAGGTGCGTACTAAGATGATCAATGTATCTAAATTAAAGCAGGGGATTGTGATCGATCACATCAAACCCGGTCAGGGATATAAGTTGTTTTCCCAGCTTGGGCTCGATAAGCTTGACGATGTAGTCGTACTGCTTCGCAATGTGCCCAGTAAAAAAATGGGCGCCAAGGATTTAATAAAAATCGAAACCAACCTTGCGCTGGATTTTGATGTGCTGGGTCTGGTCGATCCCGGAGCTACCGTAAATTATGTAGAGGACGGAGTTCGCGTAAAAAAAATAAGCGTTGCCCTGCCGAACGAGGTATATGGCATCCTCGAATGTAAAAATCCACGCTGCATTTCAAAAACCGAACATACGGATAAAATCAAATTTATACTTTTTGACAGCGAAAAAAGGGTGTTTAAATGCGAATACTGCGACAGCCTCACCAGCCTGTAAAACCAAAGGTGTGATAGTTTATGAAAATCAAATGGATCAATGCAAGGATCGTTGATGCAAATCAGGATTTTGTCGGAACCGTTTGTACGGACAACGGAATCATATCCTATGTGGGTACCGCATCGATTAACGGGGAATATGACCATATAATCGATGCCGCTGGAAAAACGCTGATGCCCGCGTTTATTGATCTGCATGCTCATCTGCGCACGCCGGGGTATTCTTATAAAGAGGATTTTCACACGGGGTTTGCGGCGGCGCTTAAGGGCGGTTACGCGACCGTGTGCGGCATGGCCAATACGCTGCCTGTGATGGATACGGCACAGGCAATCAAGGCAAATATTAACCAAGCCAATGCAATGCGTCTGATCAATTATATTCAAATTGCGTCTCTCGGCATGGATTTATCGGATCAAACCTGCGTTGACTTTGCTTCTATCCGAAAACATACAAGCATTTTTTCCAACGACGGCAATACGATCTTCTCGGATTCATTTATGTCCGAATGTCTTTTGGCATCGGCAAAACACGATTTTATTCTGGCAACCCATTGCCAGCCCGAAGAAGAAATCGTAAACAGAGATCTCGGCCTTCTTAAAAAGGTGGGTGGCAATCTGCACATCTGCCATATCAGCGTCAAAGAAACGATGGATAGAGTGGTCAAAGCCAAAAATGAGGGGCTGAAGCTCACCTGCGAAGTAACGCCGCATCATTTATTTGCATATGATCTTGATTACAAGGTCAATCCGGCCATCGCGGGCAAAAAGGATGTCCAAGCTTTGCTGCAGGGTATTCGGGACGGGTATATCGATGTGCTGGCGACCGACCACGCGCCTCATACTGCCGAGGATAAAAAGAACGGAAGCCCGGGCATCGATAATATCGAATATGCTTTTCAGATCTATCTGAAAGTATTTATGGATAACGGCATCAGCCTTTGCAAACTTTCGGAAATGATTGCCGATAAGCCCGCGCGCATGTTAAAATTAAACAAAGGACTCATCAAACCCGGATATGAAGCGGATATCGTACTGATCGATACCGAACCTATCGAAAAAATCGATCCAAGCCGGTTTGTATCCAAATCAAGCAATACGCCTTTTGAAGGCTGGGAAGTAAAGGGCAAGGTACTAAAAACGATCGTTAACGGAGAGATACGGTATGATAGCGAACAGACTTTATGAAGAAGCAAAAAAACAATATGGCGTATGTGTGGGGCTGGACAGCGATGCTGCCTATCTGCCGGAATACATCCATCAAATGGATTGTTCAACCGGTGAAAAACTGCTTGAATTCAATAAGACTGTAATCGATGCGGTAAGCGATCATGCCGCCTGCTTTAAAGTGCAGATCGCTTATTATGAAGCTCTCGGGCTTGACGGACTAAAAGCATACAGCGAAACTTTAAAATACGTAAAAAACAAAGGCAAAATTGCCGTCGCCGATA
Source organism: Eubacteriaceae bacterium (assembly GCA_036833715.1). Classification (GTDB taxonomy): domain Bacteria; phylum Bacillota; class Clostridia; order Eubacteriales; family Anaerofustaceae; genus JBGMEA01. Next base: position 3,523 of record DAITPG010000254.1, read on the forward strand.
TCAAACGCGGCGATATCGCAGCTACGGCGGATAAATACGCCTGGGCGCATTTTAACGGGGATTTTGAAGCCGATTATGTAACGTTGAATGCCTATATGGGCGAAGACGCGGTTTCACCCTACTATCCTTACTTTAAAAACAAGCATAAAGGCGCTTTTATCCTTGTTAAAACATCCAATCCTTCCGGCGCGGATTTTCAGGATATCAAAATCGACGGACGCAATCTTTATGAGATCGCGGCGGAAAAAGTGAGCGCATGGGGAAAGGCGTTTATCGATGAAAGCGGATTTTCGGCAATCGGCGCGGTGATCGGCCTCACTTATCCGGAGGAGATCAACATCATCCGTCCGCTGATGCCGCATACATTTTTTTTGATT
>DAITPG010000255.1:0-3869 GCA_036833715.1 Eubacteriaceae bacterium
ACGATTTGCTTACAAGACTGTCAATTCCGATACCTGTTTCTATGATATCGTTCAGTTTTGTATTGCGCTCAAATATGATCAGCGCGCCGGTCTTGGTTTCGGATAAGGCCTTGACGCTTTCTATGACCTAATGAATAACGGCCCTTGAATCGATTTCCAAATCAGCCTTGACCAACCCGGATATCATCTTATTGAATCTTGTGCTACCAAGTTTTTGAAGCGCACGTCTCAGTTCCGGCTGAAACATAACGACTATGGCGATAAAGCCTACCGTGATAACGCTTTTGAATATATAATTGATCGTAATAAGGCCAAGCCAGTCACTCAGCTGGGTCAGCAGCAAAATAATCAAAACGCCTTTCGCTACCTGTTGCGCTTGCGTATCCTTGATCCAGTCCATGATCTTATAAATCAAAAAAGCGGTTATCGCAATATCGACAACGGATACCAAAGTGAATGTATTGAAGATATCGGAAAACATGCTTCTGATTGCATCGGCCATCGATAAAAAACCTCTAGTTATTACGGTATTATATTTTTTATTCTATTCATTATACAATAGAATAAATTTTATATGAAGATAAAAAACAATTTAATGTTATTTGTCGATTAATTTTTTGAGATATTTCCCAAGTTATGTTATAATCAAACAGGGGTGGATGAATGGAAAACTATACTTTATTGTGGCTTATTGCAATGATTATTTTTATAGTCATTGAAATGCTCACTGTCGGATTGACCTCTTTGTGGTTTGCTGTCGGAGCGCTATTTGCCTTGATAGCATCCTTGCTGGATACGACGCTCAGTATTCAGCTGATTGTTTTCGCCGTGATATCGATCGCTGCTTTATTGACAACCCGGCCGTTATTGGTCAAAAAAATGAAGCTTGGTAAAATTAAGACCAATGTCGATCAACTCATAGGCGCGGAGGGAATCGTTCTTGAAGGGATCGGTACATACAACACCGGACTCGTTAAGGTGAGCGGGCAGATCTGGTCTGCAAAAAGCATGAACGGGGAAGAAATCCCAAAGGATCAAACCATCATCGTCGAAGGCGTTGAAGGAGTGAAATTGATCGTTACAAAAATCTAGGGAAGAAAAGAAAGGGAGAAAAAAATTTATGTGGTGGATTATTGCTCTATTAATCGTTGTCGCGTTGATCGCGGCATTAAATATCCGTGTGGTGCCTCAGGCTTACACTTATGTCGTAGAACGACTGGGCGTATATAACAATACCTGGACTGCAGGCTTGCACCTAAAAATACCTTTTATCGATAAAATTGCCCGAAAAATATCTATGAAAGAACGTGTATTGGATTATCCGCCTCAGCCGGTAATCACCAAAGACAATGTTACGATCCATATCGATGCCGTGGTGTCCATTTTGGTAACCGACCCTAAATTATACTGCTACGGCCATGACAATCCCATGCTCGCCATCGAAAAACATACAGCAACGACCTTACGAAATATCATCGGGGATCTTGAGCTCGACGACACATTGACCTCCAGAGATCTGATCAACAGCAAGATGCGAGTGATATTGGATGAGGTTTCGGATGCGTGGGGCATCAAAGTAATCCGTGTGGAAGTCAAAAACATTTTGCCTCCGCCGGACATTCAGGAAGCCATGGAAAAACAAATGCGAGCGGAACGTGAAAAACGTGAAGCCATCCTTCGAGCGGAAGGGGATAAGATCAGCAAGATCACGATTGCGGAAGGGGATAAAGAATCCGTTATTCTTAAAGCGGAAGCCGAAAAAGAAAAGAGAGTACGGGAAGCGGAAGGGGAAGCGGACGCTATTTTGAAAGTAGCCGAAGCCAAAGCCAAAGGCCTGGAGCTTTTAAAGAATGCCAATGCGAATCAATTTGTGGTGGCATTGAAAAGTTTGGAAACCCTCGAAAAAGTCGCGGACGGAAAAGCTACCAAGCTTATTATCCCCAGTGAAATTCAATCCTTAGCCGGATTGGCAAGTTCACTTAGCAGTGTTTTAAAATCGGATAACGATAATTAATACGGACGGCACAAATGAACAAACATACGATAAGAGATTATATCTTTACGTTATCCGGATATATGCAGCTTACAACCGAGTTTGTCAAAAGCAGAATCAAGCTGCTTTTGTGTATCTTTGGAATTAATATTTTGCTTATGCTTCCATCGATCTTTTATATGCGATATTACAATCAAATCATTTCTGAATATGCGCTTAGCGGCAATATAGCACAAGGTTTTTCGCAGTTGTCGGGAATTTTTGCGATAATGTTTCTATATGGGATGGTAATGATTGTTGTCCAGGCGTTGATTTTTGGTGTCCTTTATAGTCAAAGCCGCGCGTTTGTCGACGGCTGTGACTTGGACTTTAAGGATTCGCTGAGTTATTCCGTGCAAAGGCTGGGCTCCTATATAACGAACGCCTTGGCTCAATTCTTGATCTTTTTAGGAATTACCTTTATTTTTGCTGTCATTGTAATCGTGTTTTCTCTGATATTTTCATTGGGGTCAGGAAACGGCGGTGTTGGACAATTTCTTGCTATAACTCTGTTGGTTTTAGCCGGTTTGGGATTGTATGCATTTATGTTCTATCTTATGATTAGACTCTTTTTCAGCTCGCATACAGCTGAAAATTACCGATGCGGATGGTTTCATTCGGTTAGCTATTCCAACGAATTGACCAAAGGTTTCAAGGGGAAAATATTCGGTTATATCATGCTGTTTTTGGCAATCAGTCTGGCCATCTCGTTTGTAACGAGCTTAATCAATACGATTTTTACGATTTCAACCATTGGACTATCCAATCTTGACAATCTTACAAATCAGAATATGTTTGTTTTACTGTTCTCATCGATCACATCGGCTGCATTGGGATTGTTCTCATCGATATTTTATAATTTTGTTTTTATCAATATCGATTCCGTAAAGAGAAAATACCCGATGCCCGGCAGCCAATTAAATATGACTTGGGAAGATGCCTTTTATCGATTTTGTCTGGACAACCAAATTCCTACCGGCTATGTGCCGCCGAATGAGTCAAAGCCAATGCAATAGAACGCTATATGCTCAAGCAAACTAATCCAGATAAAAAAATCCGTATCAGCAAGGTACGGATTTTTTATTTGTTGTTAACAATACGGTTGTTGAAGATGGTGTGATATATGCACGTTTCGACAGCTAAGTATTGAATATTCTGTCAAACATGGGCAGTTATTAAATAATTCAACTCGCAGCTTTATCTATTTATAAAATCATAGGATCTAATCTGCGCGCTTACTTACGAAAACCTTTTATAATGAAATTAATAACCGCTGTTTTTTCAGCGGTTATTAACGGAATTCAATGTGTTTTATTCAAATCAAGTATTAAGCTTGATTTTTTCTTGCTTGTAAATCGCTCATAATCTGGGGCATTTGTTTGTTTAATCTGGATAACATCGCCAGGCAAACAACTGCAAGCAGGGAAGCGATTGCGGATAACCAGGTAAAAGTAAAGGTGATTGCGCTTATGGCCGCGGGTGTTTGACTTGCTGCGCCGCCAACGTATCCGCCGATGTCAAGCATCATGGCTACAATCGCGCCGCCAAGGCCCATGCCGATCTTTTGGCCCATGCTGGTACCGCTGAAGATCAAGCCTTCCGTTCTGACTCCGGTTTTCCATTCGCCGTATTCTATAACGTCTGCTGTAAAAGCAAGTCTGGTTCCGAGCATGGCTGCAGGTCCTGAACCTCTGAATACTGCTGATGTCATCAACAAGGGAATAGATGCAGGGCTAAATAAGGGAAGCAAACCGCCAATAACCTGCAAAATCATGCCCAGTGTAGCTGTTGCGCCTTTGCCGATCTTCTGGGAAAGGGGGCCTAAAATCAAGACCGC
>DAITPG010000256.1:0-3850 GCA_036833715.1 Eubacteriaceae bacterium
AGAGTTTTCCTCATCAATTACAAGTCTTGTGCGCTTATTTACGAGTGAGTTATCCTCTACCGAAATATAATCTGTAACTACAAATTGCTGGCCGACATAAACAGAAAAAATATCGGGCGCTGAAATAATAGGCGCTGTAGTATCAATCACATGATATTCATAATTGACCGTTAATGTATTGCTTGTAGATCTGTTTGTCATCTTATATTCAATCAGATAAACACCGGGAACCATTGTTTCTAATGTCCCTTGAATAACCGCGGGCTCGTAATCGCTCCATAATTGATCGTTAAGACAATATATCGCTGCGGGTAAACCATCTTTAAAAATATCATAATAAAAAGCTTCAATATTTTTAACAAATTTATCATCAGCTGTTAATTGCTTGACCGTTACGGATATATTCTTTTCTGCCTTATTTCCTGCTGCATCGGCTATGGAAATCTTAATAGGATAACTTCCTTCTGTGTTGATATCCACATTTCCTTCGACTACGATCTTTTCTTTATCTAAATTGGCTGCGTTATCTTTTACCGTCACATAGTCAAGCGCATCAAAATTGAAGCCTAAAAAAGATTTGATCGAATCTTCAACTATAATTTCAGGAGCCATAGTGTCCTTTACTTCAAAACCGAATACAACTTGTTTTTTTTGAGATGATTTATTGTTTGTCAATTCGTATGTAATCTTATAGGCACCCGGAACATCAGATATAAAATTACTTTCAATTATTGAAACTGTATATTTCTCGGCATCATACTTTATTATACTCAACTCGCTGATATTTGAAGAAGCCTCCACAGTTTTTGATATGACTTGAAGCGGAGTTAATCTGAAAAATATAAAATATCCACCGACACCCAGTAGAAGTAAAACAGCAACGATAACTGCGATAAGAATCGGTTTCTTTTTTGATTTTGATGGTTTTAAATCAGGCACATTCTCCTCCGGACTTTGTGACAAATTGTCTTCGTCCGCAATGTTGCCATTATCCTCCTCCGGTGCAGACGGACAAAGATTTACCTCAGCCGCATCCGATGATTGCAAAACAATATTTAATTCTACCGCGCAATAAGGACAATATACGGCATCTATAGGAATTTCCTTACCGCATGATTCACATAATTTACTCTCTTCCCTTTCCATTTTTTGCGTACAAAATGGACAGTAATTGGCGTCTTGCGGTATTTCTTTACCGCAGTTTTTGCATTGCATAACATTTCTCCCTTCAGTACATGACAAGATATACTCATTATATATGACAACGGCATTAAACAGTCCGATATTTTTATATCGGACTAAGATTTTACTGCGGTATCAGCGCTTCCAATTCCTTGATATCGTTGACTTTTTGATATTTTCTCAAGCCCTCGCCGTCGTTTAAATCGACGCGGATAAATCCCCCGGCAAAGTTAGCTTCGATAAACACGGTTTCCTGCTTTTTATTTTGTTCATTGTTACGTTGATAGGTCCAGCTCAGCAAAACATCGCTGAAATCTTCTTCCATCCTGGTGATTTTGTAGGTTCCCCTGTCGCCGCCCTGCGCCATGAAATACGCCGCGTCGAGTCTATATTCGCCCTGATCATAGCGGAATCTGAGCGTCCACAGATCGATATGCCAATAGCCTTCGATCGAATCGATGAATTTTTCCTGCGTCGTCATTTCTCTTATGACCACCTGTATTTCCTTGACCGTCTCATTGCCGCTTGAGTCCTTCACGGCCAGCTTGACGGGATACGTTCCCGCCGCAGCTGCGTTGACATCGCCCTCCACGGTTACGTTTTCAAAGGAAAGCGTATCCGAATTATCCGAAACGGTTACATATTTTGACAAATCATATTCCTTGTTGACGATCACTGTGATCGTATCATAGACCGTCAGTTCAGGAGCTGTTGTATCCACCACCGTGAAATGCAGTGTGCATTTTTTGACTTTGTCGGTCGTTAAATCTTTAAGCTCGTAGGTGATTTTATATTCCCCCGGCTTAGAGGAAACAAAATCGTTTGCGCCGTAGCTGAGACTGTATTTGTCTTTTTCTTCGCTGTCGATATAAACCAACGAAAGAGGATGAATGTCTTTTGCGGCTTCCACCGTGGCGTTATTCGCTTTCACAAGCTGTGTTTTACCCATAAAAATATATAGGGGTACGCCGGCCGAAATTACGGCTATCACTAAAAACAAGATGAGGAATTTTCTTTTTGCCTTTCTTTTTTGTTTGTCACCCGAATATTGATTGAGCGGATCTTCGATGCTCGATTGAAATTTTCTCATTGTATATTCCCCCTGCAAAAATTAGTTCCGCCTTGATTATATACAATTTTACAAAAATTGACAAGTAAATTCATCGATCACAGTATTCGAAAATACAGGGCTTATCTCCACTAATTGGGCAGCAATTCTTCCAAGTCTTTGATGTTGGCAAGCTTTTGATATTCCCTTGATCCATTTCCGTCGCCTAAATCGACAAATATCTTAGCGTTGGCAAAATCGGCTTTGACAATTACGATATCCTGCTGCGCAGGTTCGCCGGGCGTGTGGTACCAATTCCACTTAAGGGTTGCTTCTTTTAAATCGTCGCTTAGACTGACAAATTCAAAAGAGCCGGAATAGGTTAATTCGGACATGAAATCACCTGCCCTCAGTTCTTGCCGTGACTCCTTATTGCTAAATATCAATCTCCATGATCCGATATGCCAATAACCATCGACCGCATCCAAAAATCTTTCCTGCGCAGACATTTCACGCACGACGACCTGCAATTCGTCCTTCGTTTCATTTCCGCTTGCATCTTTCAATGATAGTTTCAAAGTATAAGTACCCTCCGCTGTCGTATCGACCTTGCCTTCCACCGTGATATTTTTAAAGGACAGCTCGTCTGCATTGTCATACAGCGTTATGTATTTGGATAAATCGAAATCTTGGTTTACTTGAGCGGTGATGCCGTCTTTAACCGTTATAACCGGCGCTGTGGTATCCACCACCTTAAAACGCAGCGTAATTTTTTTCACCTTGCCGGTTGTGAGATCCTTGAGATCATAGGTGATCTTGCTCTTGCCCGGCTTCAAAGTAATATTTTCATTTTCACCGCAACTGAGGATATACCTGTCTTGATCTTCACTATCGATATAGGCCAGCTTCAGCGGATGGATATCTTTAGCCGCTTCAACGGTGACATAGCGCGCTTTTACCAATTGTGATCTGCCCATAAACAAGTACATGGGCGCACCGACGAGAACTGCGGCCAAAATTAAATAGATAAGGAAAATTTTTCTTTTAGATTTTTTCTTTTGTTTGTCTCCGGAATTTTGATTAACAGATTTTTCATCTTCAGAAAATTTACTCATTTCAAACCCCCTGCAAAAATGTAATTCGGTTTAAGTATATACAATTTCACATAACTATGTCAACAAAAAAACCATCGGAGCAATACCGATGGTCGCATGCGTGTTTTCATATAAAAGGCGATTAAAGCGAATCGAATACATTTCCGCCGATAAATTCACGAAGGATCGAATTGGCGTAGATGGGCGATTCATCCTTGAGCGGCAGAAAAAACGAGAGAAAATCCCGCACTCGTTTGGCTTCATAAAAATACTCGCTGTCCTGCTTGATGGCATAAAGCGCGGGTTCGGCGTATTTTTTAAGTACAGACATTTCATAAAACAAAGAGGAATTGAACACAAAGTCGGCATCGTCCGAAAACGGATAAATATTTTTTTCCTCTCCCCTTTTGACCGACTGCCACATCGCGATGGTATCCAGTGCGCTGTGCCCGCGCTGCACGCTGTCGCGTACGATGCGTCGCACCAGCCGCACATCCGAGGTAGGTATGCGGTTGTTTTGATCGAT
>DAITPG010000257.1:0-3848 GCA_036833715.1 Eubacteriaceae bacterium
ATATCTGCATCGGATAAATCGGATTCATGCAACTTCGTGTCGGATGCTGGCGCAGGTAAATCAGCGGGCGGATTGATTTCGCCGGCATTTTTGTTTTGATCCGCCGCCGCGGGCATATTCAACGCGATGGTTTCAAGGTCGTTTAAGGAGCGTTCGATGAGCTTATAGACCGGCTTGAGCTTGGTATACATGCTTTTATATACCTGGGAATAGATAAGCGCGTATTTTCTGCTGTTGAGCGGGTCCGGCTCAAAATATTGCGTCGGATGCACCATCGCTTGTACGGCTGCGTCGAAATTATCATATTCGCCCAGCGCGGTAAACGCGGCTATGGCAGCGCCAAGGCCGCTGGTTTCGTAGGTCTGCACCCGGTAGACCTTTCTGCCGAAGATGTCGGCAGCGATCTGGCAGATGGCATCCGACTGCGAGCCGCCGCCGGATAGCGCGATGTTTTCAAGCTTTTGGCCGGATACGCGCTCGATCTTGTTGATTCCGTCCAGCATCGCAAAACCGATGCCCTCGATGATGGCGCGGTAAATATGGATGCGCGTGTGCGTATCCGTAAAGCCCAAAATGCAGCCCTTCGCGTTGGGCCGGGTGAGTTCTTCGCCCCAGAAAGGCTGGAGGATCAGCCCTTCGCAGCCGACCGGAATGGTTCGCAGGTGCTCGTTTAAGATATCCAGAGGATTGCGCCCCGTGCGTTCGGCCTCCAGCATTTCTTCCTTGGCGAATTCTTCCTCGAACCACCGTACCAGCCAGAAGCCGCGATAAAGCGTGATTTCCGGATTATAGGCGTTCGGCTTTACCGAGGTAAACGGAGGGAAGAAAGGGTCAAGCTCATAATAGGTTTCGGTTGTGGTTTCGATGGTTGCCTGCGAACCCAGCGAAATGCTGCCGTAAGAATTGTTCATGCAGCCGACGCCGATGGTTTCGCAGCCTTTGTCGGAGCCCGCGGCGATCACCTTTAAGCCCTGCGGCAGGCGCAGCGCTTCCGCAGCTTCTTTGTTGAGATATCCCAGCACGGTGCAGGAAGGCACAACCTCGGGCAGCAGGCGTTTTTCGACATGAAAGATCTGCGCTTTCACGCCCAGCCTACCGTCCCATTTGCGCGTTTTGTAATTGAAGGGGATATGGCCCACAAGACTCGCATCGCTGTCTTTGTATTCGCCTGTAAGGCGGTAATTCAAATAAGTCGATAAGAGCAAAAACTTATGCGCTTTTTTCCAATTTTCAGGCTCATACTGCTGAAGCCAGTGGATGTGCGCGGTTTTGCGCAGCTTGTCGATGACGGCTTTCATTTTGACCAGACCGAACACGGTGCGGTACAGCGCATTGACAGGCTTAAAATTATCCGCGATGCGGTTATCCATCCATAGGATGGCTTTACGGATGGGTTTTCCCTGTTCGTCCGCTAAAATAACGGTGTCTCTTTGCGTTGTTATGGAGATCGCGCTCACACTGTTATAGACTTCTTCGTTGATGCTTTTTGCACCCAGGCATACCTCCGCCATCGCGCCAAAAAACATCTCCGCGTCGGCCTCGTAAAGTCCGGGTTTTAAGGTTTCGTAGGGTTCAAATTCCTTTTTGTATTTCACGAGAAGATTTCCTTCTCTGTCAAAGATCAGCGCACGGATACTTTGCGTGCCGCAGTCCACGGTCAAAACATATTGATTCATTAAAGCTCCTCTTAAGCTTTTTTATTCATTATAATATGAAATTGAAAATTAGAAAAGATATTCTCAAGATTTGAATAAATCGCTGGCTTTATCAAACATTTTATTGATTGCCTTTGTCCGCTTTCATTCAACTAGCTTTTGTGACATAGCAGACAGCTCTTAAATATGTAATTCTTACTAAACCAAACATTTTATTTCTCTGCTATTGATACTGTCTAGCAATTGAATCGAACCGTTGTAGCCGTTAAAGCAAAAAAAAGACTTTGTACTGGGGTTCCTATGAGAAATGTTTAGGCATTGATAAAAACGCAACGGTCTTTAAACACCACGAGCGATTTAATGCAAGTGAAGTAGCTTTTACAATGTTTGAACGCGCTCAATTGCTAAAACAACAAAAAAACTGCCTATCAGCAGTCGCTTTTTTTGTTATGGTGGAGGGAGATGGTTTCGAACCATCGTAGGCTCAGCCAACGGATTTACAGTCCGCCCCCTTTAGCCGCTCGGGCATCCCTCCGCATATAGAATTGTAATGGTGACCCCTAGGGGATTCGAACCCCTGTAGCCGCCGTGAAAGGGCGGTGTCTTAACCGCTTGACCAAGGGGCCAAAAGCGTACTTGTTTATTATACACGAAATGAGTCAAAAATCAAGAAAAATCTTTTGTTTGCGTAAAATTTATGTGAAAGACCAAAAATTAACGGCAAACGGCTTATTTCCTTAGTTTTTTCGCTTCTTCGGGATGCTTTTCAAACCATGCGACGGCATACGGACAGGTGGCAAAGGCCGTTTTGCTGTCTTTTGCGAGCACTTCGCAGACAGCGCGCATCAATTTATCCGCAATGCCTTGGTTGCGCAGCTTGGGACTTACGTAAGTATGGTCGATATTGACCGATCCGTCTCTCATTGCGGCATAGGTTATCTCGGCCAGCAGCTTGCCGTTTTCGTCTTCCATATAAATTCGGTTGGGTTCGTACCGAAATTCCATTATTACCTCTTTCATTTATTGCGTTTCTTATGATACGATTATAACATAGAAGCTTTATGTTTTATAATATTCACAAACAAGGTGAAAAGATGAAAGTCAGGCAGATAGGCAAACGAAATTTTCTTTTTACATTTGATGAGCCCGGAGAGTGGGAACTCAATGCGCATTTGATAAAGGGCGAAAAAATCAACTACCTCATAGATACGGGACTGGGTTCGGCCGCTGCCGCCGCCATGGCGGAATTCATCGGAACCGATAAGCCGCTGATCATCATCAATACCCATCATCATTGGGATCATGTTTGGGGAAATGATTATTTCCGCGGAAATACCATCGTTGCGGGCAGCCTTTGTTCCTGTATGATGCAAACGAAATGGGAAGATATGCTGCTTAAGCACAGGCATTATCTGATGGGAGAAACGGCGCTCTGCCTGCCCAATACGGTATTCGACGATACGCTGTATTTCTCCGAGGACGGCATAATGCTGTTTGCCACGCCCGGCCATACGGCGGATGGCATCAGCGTACTCGATGAAAAGGACAAAATACTTAATGCAGGCGACAACATCGGTGACACGATGGATGAGATCGTGCCGGGATTGGAAGACATCGAGGCCTACAAGAAAACGCTCGATAAATATTTGTCGCTTGATTTTAACCTTTGCGTTTCGGGACATAACGTTCCGCTGAAGAAAGGCGTATTTGAAACGATCCAAAGCCTGCTGTAAAAAAGCCGCCCAATGACTCTTGTGCGATATGCTGACGAGATCAAGGCGGCTTTCGCTTATTTAACCTTATACATACCGTTTGAGATCATGTAAGTTGAGAGGTCTTCCCCGTGTTCCTGTTCTTCCTTTTGTATATGGTTGAGTATCTGACGGATATTGGGATCCCTAAATTCAAAGATCGCGGTGTTATAGGTGCTTGAGACATATTTTTCGCTCATCAAAAGATCGTTACAAATAGTTTTATCCACCTTGGAATTATTTTTTTTAGCCGGTTGTTTCAGCGCTGCCTGGCTTTTATTCTGTTGCCTTTTCTGCTGCTGATTCATCTGTGGCACGGTGCCGCCAAGCAGTTGATTGATGGTATCCAGATGCTGCCGTTCGTGCTGCTCATGCTTTTCGCACAGGTCTTTTAACTGCTGATCTTCGGCTTCCCTGCCGTAATGGCTGTATTTTTCGATGC
>DAITPG010000258.1:0-3818 GCA_036833715.1 Eubacteriaceae bacterium
ATGTGGGAATGTGCTGCACGATAAACGGCAATACTTCTTTGGGCTTTAACTGCAGCACAAAAGCGAATTCGTCATACAGATACTTTTCGGCTGCCAGCATGACTTTTTCATCTTCCGCCGGAAATTTTTTGCCTTGATCGGTGAGCTTTATCTTTTGCTTATAGATGCTTTGGATCAGGCGGATGAGCTTTTCGGGCTCCGCTTTCATCAATATCTTTCTGTTGGTTTGATTGCGGACGCGAACATCGTCGATCCATGTGATCGTATCATCCGCCATGGAATCGATCAGCGCAATGACCTCTTCCTTTTTTAAGACATCCCGCAGCTTGCTTTCTCTGCCGTCTTCATCCGTCGGATAATAAGCGGTCATATTACTCGCATAATACGATTCCAGCACATAAAATTCTTTCTTGCAGCCGTCAATAAAATTTTCTTCGCGGACATCGACGACTTTGCAAATGCCCATTGCGGTGTATACAAGGTAATCACCTGTTTTATACATCAATTCTCCTATTCATCCAATTGTTGGACAGATGGCTCAAAATCAGCCATAAGAAAGCCGCAACAGCGGATTTTCTGTTTCTATTATACCATTTTTTAACGCTGATGTAACGGCAATTTGTCGCAAATAAAGCGAAAGTTACGGTTTTACGCTTCCTTTCCCATTCTTTTGGTTATTGGTAGCCGCAAAACAATAGAAAAGCAAAAACATAAAAACGACGCCTGAGGGCGTAAAACGGGGGTTTGAGAAATGGCGGAAAATCAAAAGTCCAATTTGGGGCATCAGGATATCGAAGTGAGGACCTTAAACGGGTTGGCGGTGCTGTTAAGCGCGGCGGTCTTGACCGCTTTGGGCATTGCGGGCTTTATAGCCGAAGTGAATTCGGGATTGTCGCCCATCGGGATGATGAGTGTCGTCATCCTGTTTGTAATTGTGCCCATTTTGCTGTACGGCTTAAAGATCGTGCGTCCCAACGAGGCGCTGGTGTTTACAAAATTCGGCAAGTACTGCGGCACGCTCAAAGGCGAGGGCATCTATTTCGTGAGCATCTTCGCGAGCGCGGTCGCTCCGGCATCAAACGGACGGACGGTGGGCGAGCTTTCGGCCAAGGACGAACTGCTGGCATCGAGCCAGCCGGGCAAAAAGATATCGCTGAAGGCGCGCACCCTGATCAATGGAAAGCAGACGATCAACGATGCGGCGGGCAATCCGGTAGAGGTCGGCATGGTTGTGATCTGGCGCGTGGCAGATGCCGCCAAGGCGGTGTTTGACGTTGACGATTTTGCGGAATATCTGCGGCTGCAGTGCAATTCGGCTCTGCGTGGCATCGTGCGGCAATATCCGTATGACAGCATGACCGACGGAGAACGTTCCCTGCGGGGAAGCGGCAGCGAGATAGCCCGTCTGCTGAAAGCCGATATCCAAAGCAAGGCGGACGCCGCGGGCCTTGAAATTTTGGACGCGCGCATCACGCATCTTTCGTACGCCACCGAAATCGCGGCCGCAATGCTGCAGCGTCAGCAGGCGGCTGCCGTGATCGACGCGCGCAATCTGATTGTGGAGGGCGCGGCGGGCATGGTTGAAACCGCGCTGGCACAGCTGCGGGAGAAAAATGTGGTGGAGCTCAATGAGGAACGGAAGGCGGCGATGGTAAACGCTTTAATGGTGGTTTTGTGCGGGAACAGGGATGTGAGGGGCGGCGCGGGGGAATAGGGGTGAATTTTTAGGGTAGTAAGTCGTTGACGGCATGATACTGTTTGTGATTTTTTACTTCGGATCGTATATAAACTGCGGTCATGCCGTAGTCGACGGCAGCGACATCCTTTTCAATAAATCGACAAATTGAATCAATGAGATTCATTAAAATTTACTTAAATAATCGAGCATTAACTATCAATCGGCAAGCCGAAGCGGTATGATAGAGAAAAGGATCATCGGGTCAAAAAATAAACGCAATCGGCTTTTCATAAACAGGGAAATATTCGGCATTGAATGATGAAATAACCATCATTTTTGCATATTTAATTATTGGACAGGGGGTACAATTATGAGAAAAATATCCGTTGCGGATAAAATCAAATTTGCTTTTTTCGGAGTTGCGGTTTCAACGGCATTGCTGACGATTACCATGATTCTGAATTTTTTTATGCAGTCGATACTGTTGATCGACGACAATTCCACCGAGATCGTCATCGGTGTAAGCCGAGCAGCCGGCATGGCGCTGGCGCTTTTCTCGGGCTTTGTGATCCAGCGGGTTCGTTTGAAAAAGGGCAGATACCGTCCATGGATCGATCTTATGAAATGGCCGGCGGCGGCATCCGTCATTTTGATGTTCGTCAACACGGCCGCGCTGCCCGTGTTGCTGCGCATTGCCATCGTTTCGGTCTGCTGCCTTATTTTGTACACTTCGACCGGCTTTATGGTGACGGCGCAGTATATGCTCCTCACGCAGATGGCCGGCAGCGACATGCGCGAACGCAGCAGACTGACGATTTTGAGCATGCAGTTTGGTCTGATAGTGCCCTTGGCTTTTTCCTATCTGTTTACTCCTTTGAGCATGACAGGTCTCTATGATGCCCTTATCGGCAATTCCTTTATGTTTGCGCGCGCGGTTTTCGGCGGCGCAGTCCTTTTTGCAGGCGCTCTGCTTTTGAGCAGCGCGGCGAAAAAATACGATCCGCCGCGTGCGGATGAAAAAACGCAGACGTTAAGCTTTAAGGAAATGGCAGGCGGTGTCTTTGCAAACAAAAACTTTCTCATTGTGCTGCTGGCGCGTTTTCTGGCTGTCATCGCGGAATCGGCGCCGACGATGATGACGGTGTATTACTTTATGTATGTAATGAATAACCCGTCTCTTATGGCCGCAGCTCTGTCTACCATTATGTTTGGACGGCTTGCTACAGCGGTCGTCGCTCCTATCTTGGGCGTCAGGCTGGGCAAAAAGAAGTCGGCTGTGCTGGGCCTTCTGTGTTATGGCCTGTTGAGCATCTGCATTTTGCTGTTCGCGAAGCTATCTGTTTATGTTTATTTTGTGCTTATGTGCCTGATGCATTTTACGACCTATCTCTACACGGGCTTTCTGCCGCTTTATCTGCTTGACAGCGCGGAGTACGGTTTTCATCAAACAGGCAAAGACAACCGTGCTGCGGTAATGGGTTTATCCGGCGTACCCGGAGCGCTTGCTTCGTTTGCCTTGCCCTTTTTAGTGCCCTTTGCGCTTGGGTTGTTGGGTTACACAAACGGAATGAGCAGCAGCGCGGCAGTGAACTTAAATCTTATGTGGGCGATCGGAGGCATCCCGGCAGTCTTTGCGCTGCTGGCGGCGGCGGTGATGCATTTTGGTTATGGGATCAGCGACGGCGATGCGGAGAGGTTTGCGAGGGAAAATGAGGGGTTGGGTGTTGATGGGGATGACATGTTGCAATAATTTATACTTACAAAGGCCCAATCATTAATCGACAAATTGAATCAATGTGATTCATTAAAATCTGCTTTCATAATCATGCATGAGCTAATCGGCAAGCAGAAGCGGAATGATAGAGTAAAGGATCATCGGTCAAAAAAATAAACGCAATCGGTTTTTCATAAACAGGGAAATATTCGGGATTTAATGATGAAATAACCATCATTTTTGCATATTTAATTATTGGACAGGGGATTTAATTATGAAAAAAACATCCGTTGCGGATAAGATCAAATTTGCTTTTTTCGGGGTCGCGGCTTCAGCGGTGCTTCTCGCACCGAGCGTGAATCTGGATTTCTTTATGCGGTCGGTGCTTATGCTTGAAGGGCTTAATGCGAAAATCGCGTTGACTGT
>DAITPG010000259.1:0-3814 GCA_036833715.1 Eubacteriaceae bacterium
AAATGCTACAGAATTTTCCTAATCCTTTTAATTCTTCAACAAAAATCAATATAAAGTCTTTACCCGTAAATAACATCAACAAACTTCCCCTTTCTCATCATCCGAATTTAGTCGGTTTTTTAATACAAGCAGCAGCATAACGGCAGCGCAGAGCGCTGGCAGAATGAAATATTGAGGCCCGAATATCAAAAGAGATATAATCGCGCAAGTAAAACCGATAAAGGCCGGCAGATGGGATTTGGATTCTATCCACTGCTCTACAAAGATAACGATGAACAGCGCGGTCATCGCATAATCGATTCCCTTTGTATTGAAAGAAATCCATTCTCCCAGCAGGGATCCGATGACCGATCCGATGATCCAATAGATTTGATTAAGAAAGGCGATCATAAAATTAATCTCTTTGTTGTTTTTGGTATTTTTATCTTTGTTTAAGCATAACAGCGAATAGGTCTCGTCCGTGAGAGAAAAAATCATGTACCATTTTCTTTTACCCATGGCTTCAAATTCATCGATAAAGGACAATCCATAAAAAGAATGCCGACAGTTGACTGCCAATGTGGTTATAATAATCTGGGCCAAAGAAAACACACCGCCCGATAATAAAGCTACCAAAACAAATTGCATGGTGCCGGCGTAAACGGATACGCTGATCAAAATTGCCCATAAAAAATTATAACCCGCCCTCTGTAAAAGCAGGCCGTACGCAATGCCGACAAAACCGTATCCGAGCATAACGGGGATTGTTTGAATAAAGGCGGATTTTAAAACGTTTTTCATTTGTAATTCCCTCGATTGCTGTGCAGTATATGAGATGTTTCGTCTATTATATCATATAAATTATAAATCGTAAATGTATAACTAAATTTTTAACAGGTTACTGGTATAGTTAATAAAAAAGACTGCGCATTTTTATTTGCGGCAGTCCGATATAAATTCAATCGATCACTTTTCTTCCTTCAAGCGCATTGGCCAGCGTTGCTTCGTCGGTATATTCCAAGTCCGCGCCCGCAGGGAGGCCTTTTGCGATCCGGGTCGTTTTTATGCCGAACGGCCTGATCAGCCTTGCCAAGTACATGGCCGTCGTTTCGCCTTCAATATTCAAATTGGTTGCGAGTATAACTTCCGCAATATCATTTGTCAGTCTTCCGATGAGATCTTTGATGGTAAGGTCTTCGGGACCTACGCCTTCCATCGGCGAAATGCTGCCGCCAAGCACATGATATAAACCTTTGAATTCCTTTGTACGTTCGATTGCGATGATATCCTTGGAATCCTGAACCACACAAATAGAAGTTTTATCCCTTGACGGGTTGTCGCAAATGGCGCAGGGATCCCGATCCGTCATATTAAAACAAACGGAACAATACTTCACATGCTTTTTGGCCTGCGTGATCGCATCCGCCAGCGTATAAGCCGCTTCGTTATCCAAGCTGATAATATGATAGGCCAGCCGCTGCGCGGTCTTTCTGCCGATCCCGGGCAGTTTGGAAAGTTCGGATATTAATTTTGAGATCGGTTCGGAATAAATCGCCAATGCTTTCTCCTTGCGCTTTTTACATGCCGGGCAGCTTTAAGCCGCCTGTCAGCGCGGACATTTTGCTCTCGGTTATATTGTTGCAATTGCGCGCGGCCTCATTACAGGCAGCAACCAGCATATCGCATAAGATATCAGCTTCTTCGGGATTGAGCAGATCGGCATCAATCTCAAAGGACTTCATCATTTTATCGCCGGTCATCACCGCTTTAACGGCGCCGCCGCCCGCGGTTCCCTCAAACTCCATTTCAAGGATCTCATTTTGGATCCTTGCCATTTCTTCCTGCATCTTTTGAGCCTGTTTCATCAGCCCCGCCATATTTGATTGATTTTGCGGAAATTTAGCCATATTATCCTCCAATTATTCATTTTCAAGTTCTTTCAGCTCGCCGAATACTTCAGCAGCTTGCTGCATCAAATCTTTTTTCTTCTCTTTTGTTTTTTGCGCTTCGGTCAAAACTACTTTGATTTCCTTTCCCAGCTGTTGGGAAAGGATGCTTGCGAGTTTTTCCGCTCCGTTCTTTGATTTGAAGACATCCGCCATATGCACCGCTGTCCCTGTGGGATATATATAAACCGTGTGGCCGTCATAAGCCGCCACCTTCATGCCGTTGTAGATTTCGGCCATTAAAATATCTCTGTCCCGATTATGGATGTATTTTGCGGCAAACTGCAATTATTTTTGAACTTTTGCCAACATGTCCTTTTCGGTTTTGGGAAGCTCAACCGAATCCGCTTTTACCGCTTTATCGGGACGGACGGTTTTTGCTTCATTTGTAATATCCGCGTATGGTGTTTGCAGCCTTTCCTTCTTCTCAAGTTTGGGCATATCCTGGTGCGCAAGTGACAGTCCTTCGATGCGTTTTTCCAGTTTTTCCACGCGTGCCGTCAAGGAAATGGAATCAATTATCCTTGATTTGTCCGACAAGGTCAATAGCGCGGCTTCAAGCAGATAGCGCGGATTGGGCAGGTAACGCGCTTCGTTTTTTAGTTTTGCAAGCGTCGTCACATAAGAGATCAGAATTTCGGAAGGGGTGCTTCTGCCATACTTACTTAAGCTGCCGATGAGGGCCTCATTTTTTCCGAGTATTTTTTCCGGGTTGGCCGTATGCGAATAGACCATCAACGAACGAAAATATTCAATCAGCTGCGTAATGATCTGATTGATGTCACCGCCTTTTTTCAGCAGGTCATCCAGCGTTAAAAAAGCCTCCGAACTGTTTTCATCAGCTACGGCTTCAGCCAAAGCGATGATATCGCTCCCTCCGGCCAGACCCAGCGCATCCTGTACATCTTTAACCCTGATTTGTCCGTTTTCTGCCGTCGTTAAGGCTTTGTCCGTGTAGGAAAGAGCGTCTCTGAGCGCTCCGTCGCTGTTTGCGGCAATCAGATAAAGCGCATCTTCCTCTGCGGAAGCGTCGATCTTTACAAGAACGGAGCGGATCGTTTCTACGATGATATCCTGGGAAAGACGCGCAAAATCAAAGCGCTGGCAGCGGGAAAGGATCGTCGGAAGCACCTTATGCGGTTCGGTAGTGGCAAATATAAAGATAATATGCTCCGGCGGCTCTTCCAGGGTTTTCAAGAGCGCGTTGAACGCCTCCGATGTGAGCATGTGCACTTCATCGATGATATAAACCCTGTATTTGCCGGTGGACGGCATATAATTGACTTTATCTTTTAAATCGCGTATCTCGTCGATGCCGCGGTTGGATGCCGCATCGATCTCGATGATGTCGGTTAAATTGTTGTCTTTTAACTTGAGGCAATAATCGCATTCTCCGCACGGTTCTCCTTGCTGCGGATTCATACAGTTGACGGCTCGGGCAAAAATTTTGGCTGTAGAGGTTTTTCCCGTACCTTTTGAACCCGAAAACAGATAAGCATGGGAAACTTTGCCGCTCATGATCTGGTTTTTTAAAATGGTCGTGATATGCTCCTGGCCGGCGACATCGCTGAAACGGTCCGGGCGGAAACGGCGGTATAAAACCTGATAGTTCATTGCGCACCTACTTTTTCAAATATGAATTCGATCAGTTCCTTCATCCGTTCATTCTGTCCGCTTAAGCAAAGATAACCAAACAGGCATTCAAGGCCGGTTGCGTGGGAATATTCTTTGGGTGTGGCATTTTTTGGCGTATACCGGGATTTGAAATTTCTTCCGCGTATAACGATATCACGTTCGCTTTCGGTCATTTTTTCGCCGATCAAATCAAGTATTTCGGATTGCGCGGGAGCGGTCACAAATTTTCGGGCGGCTTTTACCAGATTTTCGGA
>DAITPG010000260.1:0-3810 GCA_036833715.1 Eubacteriaceae bacterium
TCGGGCGGCGAACGCAGGCGGCTGTATCTGCTGAGCGTACTGATGGGCGCGCCCAACATTTTGCTGATGGACGAGCCGACCAACGATCTGGACATCGAGACCCTCACCGTTTTGGAGGATTATCTGCAAAGCTTTGGCGGCGCGGTGGTTGCGGTATCGCACGACCGGTATTTTTTGGACAAGATCGCCGAAACCATCTTTGCGTTTAAAGGCGGCGGCGAAATCAAAAAATGCATCGGCGGCTACACCGATTACAGCGCGGAAACCAGGCTCGAGGAAACGCGTCCCAAGCCCGCGGCCAAGGCGGCGGACAAAAAGGAAAAGCCCTCGGTAAAAACGAAGCTTTCTTACGGCGAGCAGCGCGAGATGGAAACCATCGACGGTGAGATAGAGGTTTTGGAGCAGCGGGTGAAGGAGCTCTCGGCTCTCATAGACGACGGATCGAGTGATTATGTTCGCTTGCAGGAGCTGATCGCAAACAAAGAGGAATCGGAAAAGGCTTTGGACGCCAAGCTGGAGCGATGGGTCTATTTGAATGAACTGACGGAGAAGATCGCGGAGAATGCTGGGAAATAGGGCGATTAAGTTGGCAGATAATGAACTATATAATTTACTTAATAATAACGCGAAGCGGCAGTCATATAAACACAATGTTTAATTATTAAGAGCACCCTTGACGGTGCTCTTAATAATAATATTAATTTGATTAGTTTAATTGTTGAGCTCTTGTTCATGACCCAAAATCGGCTTTTCCGTGATAAGGTAAGAAGAAAAAGAATTTTGTTTGTACCGCTTACCGCTTGAATCTTCATAAATGATTTGAATGGCATCCGCCGAAGCTGTCTCCTCTGTTTGAGATGTTACAACCAAAACCAAATTCCATTCTTCATTCGGATTCAGGGTTGCACCTACTGCCTGTATACGGTCATCCCAATATAGTACGTCGGTTTCGAACGGTAAACTTCTGAATCCTATCAATTGTTTGACCTCTCCAATTTTAACCAAATAACAATCATCTATTTTCATATCTACGCCATTGACCAATGAGACATCGATGATCGTAACCGGTTCATTTGCCAAATCGATCAATAACACATCTCCCAATGTCCATGTTTTCCCTGATGAAACAGGCAGATATGTTTTTATTACAACATCCCCTACATATAAAGGATAATTATCGGCAGATTTGGTGCAACCAATTAATAACATTAGGCTAAATACTAGGATAATCCATAGTTTTATTTTCATTATTTTCTCAGGATTATTCATTTGTGAGCTCCTCCAATCGTATTACCGGATTATAAAGTTAGCCATCAGTATAGAAATGAAATGTTTATTTGCCGTAAATTAAAATCTGTAGGGCTTGAATAGTTGATACCAATTTTACTCATATCTTTAGAAGCTGCGAAACTAGATATATATCCCTATGATAAAACAAAAAAACTCTAAAAAATCCAGAGTTTCTACATGCTTAATATTCATATTCCCACCCCCTGACATATCAATTTATAAATATTATAATTCGAAATAGTTCGAATATAAAGTCTTTGATAAAAAATTCGAAATTTTAATAATTATTTTTCCTGTTACCTCCACAACCCCAAACTCCCGGTCAGGGAGTTTATTTTTTTGCGGCTGCCCCATAATGCCAGACCGAGATAAACGAAATCGCTCTCCGGCGTGCCTGCCGCATCTTCGATATAGCCGCTGTAAACCATATTGCGCTGCGCCACATCCGAAAAATCAACGCAGATGAGCTCGGCATATTCGTCCGAAAACAGCTTTTCGCGCAGGGTCCGCAAAGTGTCCCCGCCTGCCTTTAAGACGGTCACCGGCAGCATCGTAATGCCTCGGTGCAGCTTCCCCGACGCGTCCGCAACATCCTCTCCCACGCTCTCCGGCACGCAGCTCCCCAGCGTCATGCCCAATATCGCCGCTGTGTTGGCCAGCACGCCCGCGGGCAGAGCCTCGTCCGCCACAATCACACATTTATAAGCTTCCTTCATTGCCGCTCTCCCCTGCCGCTTCGGAAGCGCCCGAAAAAATATTGCTGTATTGCTTCGGCGTAAGACCGATCAGCTTTTTAAAGAAATTGGAAAAATGGCTTTGATCCGAAAACCCGGTTTGCAGTGCAACCTCCACGGGTGCGGCGCCCTGCTCAAGCAGCCTTTTGGCGCGCGCGATACGCAGCGTTTCCAGAAAACTGTACGGCGAAATGCCCTTTTGCCTCGTGAAGGAGCGGAGCAGATGGTACTTGCTGAAGCCCGCAAGCGCGCTGAGCGTATCCAGCCGGATGGTTTCGGTAAAATGCTCTTCCATATAAGCGCATACCGCACTGATCTCGGCCGACGGCTCGGCTTCGTCGGGCGCAAACGGCCCGTCGGTGCATTCTCGCAGCAGCTGGCCGATCAAAAACAAAAACAATTCTTCCTTTTTAAAGTCCGCCGCTTCCTCCGTGATGATGCGGTGCAGTTCCCGCAAGCTTTCCGCAAGCTCGCTGCGGTACAATACGCAGCGCGTAAACCGCGGCAGATACGCCCTGCCCGTGATTTCCTCCGCAGCCCTGCGCATAATTTCTTCGCTGATGTTCAGGCAGCGGTAATCCAGTGTTTTCACCTCGGTCTGCTCGCAGGTGTGCGCGTCGCCCGGGTTAAGCAGGATGATGTCGCCCGCGCCGATGAGATGGTCGGCATGGTTGCGGCGCATGCTCCGCTTCCCCTTCTCGATGAATCCGATCACATAATAATCGTGAAAATGATTGGGGAAGGTCTGGCGTATGCCTTCAAAACGGTAGGCCTCGATCTTCAAATGAGGGTCAAAACAGGCGGTACGAATTTCCTTTGCCATAGCTGTCTCGCTTTCTTTAGGCTGATTATACCACGCCTGCGGCTTGCGGGATTGCATGATATTGCTTTTTTGGCGAGACGATAAAAAAAAGACACCCGAAGGCGCCTTGATATGTATTAATCGTCTGTGATCCTGCAACGGACATCGATATCCTGTTGATATTTTCTTCCTGTTGCATCAATATAAACGATATGAAAACCTTCAGAAGACGCTACATCATCGGTCAGAGAGATCAAAACAACTACCAAATGGCGAGCTTCACCGGGCTTGATTTGAGCTTCTATGGCATCTTCTTTGGTTGTCCAATAGATCGGCAGCATTTCGGGCGGCCAATGAGCGGTGCCTATGAGACCCTTCGATTCACCGACATCAAAAAGAACGGATTCGGCTATTTTCATATCCACGGTGTCGATTAAAGATATTTCGGTAATCGTGACGTTTTTGTCACTCTCATTTACAAAATAAGATGCACCCACGGCATAAATGTCCCCCGCCTTACCCTCCATCGTGATTTCACCCCCGCCTTCACCGAGCGTCAGTGGATAATCCTTCGCATTCTTCACGCAGCCAAAAGTACCGAACAAAGCAGCGACGATAATCAAAATTGCAGATATTTTCTTTAACTTCATATTTCCTTACCCTTTACTCCTCGAATGGATCATCCTCCAACGCGTTTTCCATGATCTTGTAAGTAAGCTGCGTATCCTGCTGATACCGCCTGCCGTCTTCATCTTGATATTCAACATGAAAGCCCTCAACGGAAGCGATATTGTTTGTCATTGAAGTCACTACGATAACCAAATTACGCCCCTCGTTTGGCGCTATCGTCGCACCGACGGCGTCCTTAATGACGTAACGAGAAACAAAAAAAGAAAAATTGTTTTTTTATGATCACTCATAAACACTCTACAAAATCTTACCTGTATACATAGTATACCATAAACCTGCATAATAAAATACGGC